>NZ_JAWIRR010000041.1:15239-34081 GCF_036320065.1 Stenotrophomonas sp. SMYL8 | reverse complement strand
ACCTGCAGAGGCAACGGCAACAGCCGAAGCGCGATCTCCACGGATTGGCGGGGGGGGGGGGGGGGGGGGGGGGGGGGGGGGGGGGGGGGGGGGGGGGGGGGGGGGGGGGGCGGGGGGGGGGGGCGCCCCCCCCCCCCCCCCCCCCCCCCGCCTTCGACAGTTTTCCGCGATCTGTCGGAACGGCTTACTGCTCTGGTAGGTGTCGACCTTGGTCGACACATCTGTCAGATATCGAACGAATTCATCCGTGTCGACCAAGGTCGACACCTACCAACAGCCGCGCGGAACAACAGCCGCAGTTACCAACAGCCGCGTGAACCTGTCGAAGGTGGGGCGGTGTCGGATTGCGGGGTGTCAGCGGCATGGATGCCGCTGCCAAGCCTACAAGGACGTACTTGCGGCGTCCCCGCACTCCGACATCGCCCCGCCACCCCACGGAATGCCGCTTTGGCTTCGGCCGTTGCGGTTGCCGTTGCATTGAGCAGGTGCAGGGCTGCAAGCCCTGCCGAAAACTCCCTTGGGCGTAGAATGCGGGCATGAGCGAATCCCTTGATAACCACCTGGTCCACGGCCGCCGCCAGCGGCCGGATGGTCCGTCGCCGATCGATGTCATCTCGGTCCAGTCGCAACTTGTCTACGGCCACGCCGGCAACAGCGCCGCCGTACCGCCGATGCGCGCACTCGGCGTGCGCGTGGCGGAGATCCCGACCGTGTTGCTGAGCAACGCGCCGTTCTACGACACCACACGCGGTCGCGTGCTGCCCGCCGACTGGTTCGCCGACCTGCTGCTGGGCACCCACGAGCGCGGCCTGCCGCAGCGGGCGAAAATGCTGGTTTCCGGCTACTTCGGCAGCACCGCCAACGGTGCCGCCTTCGCCGACTGGCTGGACAACATCCTGCCGGTCTGTCCGCAGCTGCGTTACTGCCTGGATCCGGTGATTGGTGACACCCACACCGGCCCCTACGTGGAGCCGGGCCTGGAAGCGATCTTCGCCGAGCGATTGCTTCCGCATGCCTGGCTGGTGACCCCGAACGCCTTCGAACTGAATCGTCTGACCGGTATGCCGGCACTGGCCGAGGCTGATGCCATCGCCGCCGCGCGTACGCTGCTGGACCGTGGCCCGCACTGGGTGATCGCGCACAGCGTGGGCGGTAACCCGGGTGAGCTGGTGACCCTGGCGGTCGGTCGCGAGGAAACCTGGCGCTGGACTTCGCCGCTGCTGCCGGTGGACGTGGCCGGCACCGGTGACGTGCTGATGTCGCTGGTGGTGTCGTTCCTGTTGCGAGGTGAATCGATGCAGCAGGCGATTTCGCGTGCGATTGCCGGTACCCACGCGGCGCTGGAGGCGACTCTGGACAATGGCTTCGAAGAGTTCGACGTGATCGCGGCGGCGCCTGCCGCACTGGCCGAAGGCACGCGCTTCCGCGCTGAACGCGTGGCATGAGCGGCCTGGATCCACGCACGCCGCGCACGGTCGGCATCATCGGCAGCGCCGGTGCCTATGGGCGCTGGCTGACCCGCTTCTTCCAGCAGCACATGCAGCTGCTGGTGATCGGCCACGATCCGGCCGATCCGGACTCGCATACGCCGGAACAGCTGCTGGCGCAGGCCGACGTGCTGGTGTTCTCGGCACCGATCCGGCATACGCCGGCTCTGATTGCCGAGTACGTGCGGCAGTCGGCCGGCCGTGAGCAGGACCGGCTGTGGCTGGACGTGACCTCGGTGAAGGAAGCGCCGGTGCAGGCGATGCTGGCCTCTCAAGCCGAAGTGGTCGGCCTGCACCCGATGACCGCGCCACCCAAGGCGCCGACCCTGAAGGGCCGGGTGATGGTGGTCTGCGAAGCGCGGCTGCAGCACTGGCAGCCATGGGTCGATACGCTGTGCACTGCGCTGCAGGCCGAGTGCGTGCGGGCCACGCCGCAGCACCACGACCAGATGATGGCGCTGGTGCAGGCGATGGTGCATGCCACCCACCTGGCCCAGGCCGGCGTGCTGCGCCAGTACCAGCCGCAGCTGGGCGATCTGGCCGCGATGATGCCGTACCGCTCGGCATCGTTCGAGCTGGACACGGCGATCATCTCGCGCATCCTGTCGCTCAACCCGGCGATCTACGAAGACATCCAGTTCGGTAACCCGTACGTGGCGCCGATGCTGGAACGGCTGGTCGGCCAGCTGCAGGCCCTGCAGGCGCAGGTCGGGCAGGGCGACGACCGTGCGCGTGGTGAATTCCGCGAGCAGCTGCTGTTGGCCAACCGCAGTGCCTTCGGCGAGCAGGCGCTGGCGGACGGCAACTACACCTTTGAACGCGTGGGTTATCTGCTGGCTGACCTGACCGAGCGTAATGCGTTGTCGGTGCACCTGCCGGAAGACCGGCCCGGCTCGCTGCGTGAGCTGCTGAACGTGTTCGAGCAGCATCGCATCAGCCTGGCTTCGATCCATTCCTCGCGCACGCCCGGTGGCGAAGTGCATTTCCGCATAGGGTTCGTGGCCGGCAGCGATGCGGCGGCGATTACCCGGGCAGCAGCCGACGTGGACGCCAGCGGCATCGGGCGGGTACTGGGCTGAATTCATCCACAGGCGGTGTGGATGGTTCCTGAGCAAACGTGTGGATAACCTTGCTCAGGCCTTGGCAGCAAAGGCTGTCAAGATGCTTGGTGAAAAATTGATCACGCCTTTTGTAGCGTCGAGCCACGCTCGATTGCCCTTGGCAAAAGCGTGTCGACCAAGGTCGACACCTACCAGAGGCAGGAAAGCGGGTCGATCAAGGTCGACACCCGCCAGAGCGGGGCGATACGAAATCCGGTAGCGCCGGAGCCATGCCCGGCGAACCTCAGATCGTCAGCCGCAGCTCGCCGCCACTGGTGGTGAACTCGCGGCCATCGCGCACCAGCGGCCGCCCGTCATCCAGTTCGTAGCGTGGCGTGGCTTCGGAGTGATGCCCGCTGCCATTCGCCTCGGGCTTGAACTCGATGATGATGTGGCTTTCGCCGTTGCTGTCGACAGCGGGGAACTGACGGAACGACATCGTGCACCTCCTTCAGCGGATGCGGTTGTTGCGCGGCCAGCTTGGCCGCGCCGATGTTAGCCGGACGTCATCAATCGATGAACTGCAGGCGCGCAAGTTCAGCGTACAGTCCACCTTCGGCCAGCAGCTGCGCGTGCGTGCCCTCGGCGACGATGCGGCCCTGGTCCATCACCACGATGCGGTCGGCCTTGAGCACGGTGGCCAGGCGGTGGGCAATGACCAGTGTGGTGCGGCCCGCCATCAGCCGCTCCAGCGCTTGCTGCACGCTGTACTCGCTCTGCGCGTCCAGCGCGCTGGTCGCTTCGTCCAGCAGCAGGATCGGCGCATCCTTCAGCAGCGCACGGGCAATCGCCACACGCTGCTGCTGGCCACCGGACAGGCGGGCACCGCGCTCGCCCAGCTCACTGTCATAGCCCTGCGGCAACGCGCGCAGGAAGCCATCGGCCTCGGCGGCACGCGCGGCAGCCTCGACTTCGGCGTCGCTGGCCTGCAGGCGGCCATAGCGGATGTTGTCGCGCGCACTGGCAGCGAACAGTGTCGGCTGCTGCGGCACCAGCGCCAGCTGCGCACGCAGCTCGGCCGGGTCGGCCTGGCGCACGTCGATGCCGTCCACGTCGATGCGGCCGCTGGCTGGATCATGGAAGCGCAGCAGCATCGAAAGCACCGTGCTCTTGCCCGCCCCCGAGGGACCCACCAGCGCCACGGTCTCGCCGGGGCGGACGTGCAGGTTGAAGTGATCCAGTGCGGCCTGGTCCGGTCGCTGCGGGTAGTGGAACACCACGTCGTCGAACCGGATCTCGCCATGCAGCGGCTGCGGCAGCGCGCGCGGCTGTGCCGGCGCGCGGATCTCGATGTCTTCCTGCAGCAGTTCGCCGATGCGGCCCATGCCGCCGGCCGCGCGCTGCAGCTCGTTCCATACTTCGGCCAGTGCACCCACCGAACCGCCACCGATCAATGCATACAGCACGAACTGACCCAGCGTACCGGCGCTGAGGCGGCCGTCGATGACGTCGTGCGCGCCCAGCCACAACACACCGACGATGGCGCCGAACACCAGCAGGATGGCGCTGGCGGTGACCAGCGACTGTGCGCCGATGCGGCGACGGGCGGCGCCGATGGCATCACCGAGTGCCTTGTCGAAGCGCCCGCGCTCATACGGCTCGCGTGCATGTGCCTGCACCGTGCGTACCGCACCCAGGGTTTCACTGGCCAGGCTGTTGGCATCGGCGATGCGGTCCTGGCTGTTGCGTGCGACCGTGCGCAGCTTGCGCGCGCCGATGATGATTGGCAGCACCGCCAGCGGAATGCCGAGCAGCGACCATGCGGCCAGCCGTGGGCTGGTGACGAACAGCATTGCCAGGCTGCCGATGACGGTGACCGTGCTGCGCAATGCTACGGACATGGTCGAGCCGACCACGCTGCGCAGCAGTTCGGTGTCCGCGGTCAGGCGCGAGACCAGCTCTCCGCTGCGGCTGCGGTCGTGGAAGCCGGCGCCCAGCTGGATCAGGTGGGCATACAGCTGGCTGCGCAGGTCGGCCACGACCTTTTCACCCAGCAACGATACGAAGTAGAAGCGCGCGGCCGTGCCCAACGCCATGACGACCGCCACCAGCATCAGCAGGGCGAAGGCACGGTTGATCTGGCCGCCGCTGCTGAAACCGTGATCGATCATCTGCTTCACCGCCGGAGGCAGGCTCAGCGTGGCTGCAGAAGACACCGCCAGGGCCAGCAGCCAGGCGGTGAACAGGCCGCTGTGGCGGCGCACGAACGGCCACAGCGTGCGCAGGCTGCCGAGGCGCCGCAGCGGCGGGGTCGAAGCGGGGGCGTCGTCCTTGTCAGTCATCCTGGTCGTCGTCTTCTATGCGGATACGGTCACGGGTGGCGTCGCGCAGGCGGATTTTCAATGCGTCGACCTGATCGGCAGGCAATTCGATCCGCAGGCACACGCCATTGGCATCGAACTGTTCATCGCGCTTTTCGGCACCGAAGGCGGGCAGGGTGGCATGCAGGGTACCCAGGTCCTCGAAGCCGGCCAGCAGCTGCAGCCGGGCCATCGCCACCAGCGGCAGGCGCGGGGCGGTGCGCAGGCACTCGGCGGCGGCGCCGCCGTAGGCGCGCACAAGGCCACCGGCACCGAGCTTGATACCGCCGAACCAGCGCGTCACTACCACCATCACCCGGTCGAAACCCTGGCCGTCGATCGCCGCCAGAATCGGACGTCCAGCCGTGCCGGCCGGCTCGCCATCGTCGCTGGAGCGATAGTCCTGCCCATGCCGGTAGGCCCAGCAGTTGTGGGTGGCATCGGCCACCGCGACCTGCTGCAGGAACGCCATGGCCGCTGCAGCGCCATCGATCGGCGCGGCATGGGCGATGAAACGGCTGTGTTTGACTTCCAGCGTGTGGCTGACCGGCTGGGCGAGAGTATCGAGCATTCCCGTCATTCTACGGGGTTGCCGGGTATTCCCGTCCGCTTCAGTCGTCCAGCAGCGGGCGCAGGTCGCGCGGCAGGCGTGCTTCCGGGTACTGCTGCATGTAGCGCTCCAGGCTGGCACGGGCCAGATCGCGCTGGCCGTCGTCGCGTCGTGTACGGATCTTCTGCAGCCACTGCCGGCGCGGCAGTCGTGCGTCAGCGTCCACCTCGGCCTGCACGGCATCCGCGCTCAGGCCGGCATCGCTGCCGCGGCGCATGATGCCAGGTGCAGAACGGCTGGGAGCCTCGCGCTTCATCGAGGTGATTTCTACCCGGTCCAATGCCGGGGCCTGTTCGGTCTGCACGCTGTTGGACTCTGGCGTGCCTGCCGAGCGCGCCTTCAGCGAACCACTGGCGACAACCGGCGCCATCAGCGGCGCGGGTGCCGAGTAGGCGGTGGGAGCCGGAGGCGCAGGGGGGGCAGCTGCCGGCGCTGCGGCCGGAGCGGGCGGCAGGGCTGCAAAGGAGGTGTCGGCGGCCGCATCCGCAGCCATCGATCGTGCAGCCTGGGCCGGCGCTTCAGCGGTCTCGGCCGGCGCAGGCTTGCTTGCGCGCGCGATGGCCGGTGCCGGGGCAGCGGCAACCGGGGCTGCCTCGGGTGCTGCGGGCGCAGCGGCCGGTTCCGCAGTCGCCACCGCGCTGTCGGCTGCACTGCGCTCAGCGGCCTGATCGGCAGCCGCGACGTCTTCTGCCGCAGCCGGTGCCGCCGCAACAGCGGCCTCACCCGCCGGAATCGGTGGCGGTTCCGGACGCAGCTGCCAGGCGATGCCGATGGCGAACACCATCGAGGCGGCGATGCCGAACACCGCCGGCCAACGCGGGCGTGTGCGCTGCGTACGTGGTGCTTCGGGAGAGGCGACCGCATCGGCAGCCGGAGCGTCCACGGCAGCGCGGGCCGCGGCCAGGATGGCGGCGTCCAGTGCGGCAGGCGGTGCCTGTTCGGCGCGACGGCCGAGCAGCCGGGCCAGCTCGCGTTCTTCCGGCGTCAGCGGTTCGTCTCGGTTCATGCGTTCAATCCCGCACGCAGCTTGTCCATCGCATAGCGCAGCCGCGATTTCACGGTTTCCCGGCCTACGCCGGTGATCTGGCCGATCTCCTCCAGGCTCAGTTCCTGATCCAGCCGCAGTTGCAGCACTTCGCGCTGCTCCGGCGGCAGTTGTTCCATCGCCAGCTGGATGCGGCGACGTTGTTCGAATTCGGAAAGCTCGCCTTCCGGGGTCTGTCCATCCTCGATCGCGGCCAGGCGCAGGTCGGCATCGGCCGGGGCAGCCGGCCGGTGGCGGGCGGCGCGCCAATGGTCGTTCAGGCGGTTGTGGGCGATGCGGAACAGCCAGGTGCTGAACGCCGCGTCCGGTTGCCACCCCGCACGGGCGCTGATCACCCGCTGCCAGACGTCCTGGAAGATCTCCTCGGCCAGCGCGTTGTCGCGCAGTTGCCGCAGCAGGAAGCCGAACAGGCGCTTGCGATGGCGTGCATACAGGCTTTCAAACGCGCGCAGGTCGCCACCGGCCCAGGCCAGCATCAAGGCTTCATCGGTTGGCAGTGCGCTGGCTTCCACGGCGTACAGGGTAAGGCCTGCAGTCGATGGCGCATAGCCGGTGGCGAGGGCGGGCAGGGCGAGGGTCATGGCTCGGAAGGGGCTACGGTCAGCAGGAAAAACGTACGGGCGCACGATTCGGGGTTTACGGGCTTCCATTGCCCCCCGGGTGGCGCGCTATGCTCGGCGGCTCAGGGGAGGCGACGCACTGACGGCGCCAAGAGATTGTCATTTGTCCACGCATGCTGAACCGGCGAAAGAGCCACCACACGAGGCCGTGCTGAGCACGGCGCTGGTGCGCGCGTTGCATGCGCTTCTGCCGGAAACGGCTGTGGTCCGTGTCGGCTGGGATGACCCGCAGCTTGGCCGTGGCCAGGGGGCCTGGCCGAGGGCGACTGCCGGAGGTGATGCGGCAGCGCCAGGCGTGGGCGACGGCCAGCACGGCTGGGAACATGATGGGGCGCGCCTGCTGTTGTCGGTGGAAGGCGCGGTGCCTTCGCCGGCGTGGTGGGGGGTTGCCCGGCAGGCGATGGAGCTGGCGCTGCAGCGCGGCCGCCAGGCCGGCCAGATCAAGGCGCTGGAAGAGGCCGAGCGGTTGCAGCAGGCCTTGTTCCAGATTGCAGATCTGGCCGGTGCCGACCTGGAAATGCCCGAGATGCTGCGCCACGTGCATGGTGTGCTGGGCACGCTGATGTATGCCGAGAACTGCTACATCGTGGAATACGACGATGTGCGCGACCAGATCCGTTTCCTGTACTTCGCCGATCAGGTCGATGATTTCGTCGCCGATCCCACGCAGAGCCATGACGCCAGCGAGATGCCACGCAGCCTGACCGTGGCGTTGCTGCGTCATGGCAAGCCGCTCAGTGGTCCCTCGCGCGAACTGCTGTCGCAGGTGATGGAGCAGGAGCACGACCCGCAACGCGGGCCCGAAAGCCTGGATTGGCTGGGCGTGCCGATGCTGCGCGATGGCCGCGTATGCGGTGCCATCGTGGTCCAGAGCTATGAGCAGGCGGCCCGCTATGGCGAGGCCGAGCGCGCATTGCTGGGCTTCGTTGCGCAGCACGTGCAGACCGCGATGGACCGGCGCCAGGCGCAGGTGCGGCTGGAGCAGCAGGTGGCGCGGCGCACCCAGGAACTGCAGCGCGCCAATCACAGCCTGCAGGACGAGGTTGCCGAGCGTCGACGCGCCGAACAGCTGCAGACCGCCCTGTACAACATCGCCGAGATGGCGATGTCGGCCGACAGCCTGGCGCAGTTCTACGGACAGGTGCATGGGGTGGTCGGGCGCCTGCTCGACGCTCGCAATTTCTACATCGCCCTGGTCAACCCGGCCGGCAACGGCCTGGACTTCGTCTATTCGGTGGACGAGCACAACGCCAGCCGCGCGCCGCGACCGTTCAGCCGGGGCCTGACCGA
Organism: Stenotrophomonas sp. SMYL8; assembly: GCF_036320065.1. Lineage (NCBI taxonomy): Bacteria > Pseudomonadati > Pseudomonadota > Gammaproteobacteria > Lysobacterales > Lysobacteraceae > Stenotrophomonas > Stenotrophomonas sp. SMYL8. Next base: position 25,629 of record NZ_JAWIRR010000041.1, on the reverse strand, counting down.
GTACGTCGTGCGCAACCGGCGGCCACTGTTGGCGTCACGCGCGCAGATCGATGCGCTGCTGGCCAGTGGCGAAGTGCGTGAATCCGGTGCGCGTTCGCACTGCTGGCTGGGCGTACCGCTGCTGCGCGACGACGAAGTGGTCGGCGCGATCGTGGTGCAGAGCTACAGCGAGAACAGCATTTTCAGTGTGCATGACCAGCGCCTGCTGACCTTCGTCGCACAGAACATCGGTACCGGCCTGGCCCGTCAGCGCGACCAGCAACGGCTGCGCTCGGCGCATGCCGAGCTGGAGAAGCGCGTGGAGGAACGCACGCGCGAACTGGCCGAGGTCAACGAAAAGCTGCTCGGCCAGATCGGCGAGCGCCTGCGTGCCGAACAGCGCCTGACCCACCAGGCCATGCACGATGCGCTGACCGGCCTGCCCAACCGCCTGCATCTGCTGGACCGCCTGCAGGATGCGCTGGCCCTGGCCAAGCGTGAGGGCGGCCCGGTGTTCGCCGTGCTGTTCCTCGATCTGGACCGCTTCAAGCTGGTCAACGACAGCATCGGCCATGCCGCCGGCGACCGCATGCTGGTGGAAGTGGCCAAGCGCATCGTGTCGATGGCCGGCACCGAGGACGTGGTGGCCCGGCTGGGTGGCGACGAATTCGCGGTGCTGCTGCAATGCCCGCAGGGCCTGGCGCAGGCCTTGGACTTTGGCCAGCGCCTGCTGCTGGCATTGCAGGAATCGATGTGGATCGCCGGGCGCGAACTGTTCCCGTCCGGCAGCCTGGGCATCGCCTTGTGGAACCCCCGCTACCGCACCGGCGAAGAGCTGCTGCGTGATGCCGACGCGGCAATGTACCGGGCCAAGGCGCAGGGCCATGACCGCTGTGCGATCTTCGACGAAGACATGCGCGAGCAGGCCATGCGCAGCCTCGATCTGGAAGCCGACCTGCGTCGTGCGATCAACAACCGCGATTTCGTCCCGTTCTACCAGCCGATCGTGCGCCTGTCCGATGGCGAGGTGGTGGGCCACGAAGCGCTGCTGCGCTGGCAGCATGAGCGCCGCGGCCTGCTGCTGCCGGGGGCGTTCCTGGAGCTGGGCGAGGAAAGCGGCCTGATCGAGCAGGTCGACTGGCTGATCTACGAACAGGTGATTGCCGGCCTGGCCGAGGGCGGGCAGAGTTACGTCTCGGTGAACGTATCACCGCGCCATTTCCGCTCCGCCGGGTTCAGCGGCCGCCTGTTCGGCCTGCTGGATGCATGTGGTGCCGATCCGCGTCGGCTGCGCCTGGAGATCACCGAGGTGGCGCTGCTGGACGATGGCCCGCACACGCTGCGCATCCTGCAGGGCCTGCGCGAGCGCGGCATCCAGGTGCAGCTGGACGATTTCGGTACCGGCTTCTCGGCGCTGTCCTACCTGCACCGTTTCCCGATCAGTACGCTGAAGATCGACCAGAGCTTCATCGCCGGCCTGCATGGGCCGGAAGTGCAGAGCACGCGGGCGCTGGTCGAGGGCGTGCTGTCGTTGGCGCGTACGCTGGGCATCGAGACCATCGGTGAGGGCATCGAAACCGAGGCGCAGCGGCAGACCCTGCGCGAACTGGGTTGCGACTACGGCCAGGGCTATCTGCTGGGGCGGCCCGCACCGTGGAGCTGCGCGGCGGTCTGAGCCGCCGCGCAGGAAAGCATCAGCGCAGGGCGGCGCGACGCTTTTCGTCGATCCACTTCGAGGCCTGCGCTGGCTTGTAGTTCTTCATCCACTCCAGCATCTCTTCGATATCCGAGCCGTACCACAGGTCCTGGCGCTGGTCCGGGTGCAGGAAGCGCTCTTCCACCATGCGGTCGATCATGCCGATCAGCGGGGCGTAGAAACCTTCCACGTCGAGGAAGGCGCACGGCTTGTTGCCGATGCCAAGCTGGCGCCAGGTCAGCATCTCGAAGATCTCTTCCATGGTGCCGAAGCCGCCGGGCAGGGTGACGAAGCCATCGGCGAGGTCGAACATGCGCGACTTGCGCTCATGCATCGAACCGACAATTTCCAGTTCGGTCAGGCCGCGGTGGGCCACTTCCCAGTCGGCCAGCTGGCGCGGGATCACGCCGGTCACTTCGCCGCCGGCGGCGAGCACGGCATTGGCCACGGTTCCCATCAGGCCGACATTGCCGCCGCCGTACACCAGGCGCATCCCGTCGCGGGCGATGCGGTCGCCCAGGGCCAGGGCGCGTTCGGTATAGGCCGGCTTGCTGCCAGCGTTGGAACCACAGTACACACAGATCGATTTCATGGATCTTCCTGTCTCTTGGCCGGAAACGAAAACGCCCCGTCGCCGACCGCAGGGCGGTCAGGGACGGGGTGTCTATGGATTATGAGGCCTTCAGGGGCCTTCTGTAGAGACGCGCCGCGCTCGGCTGCTCTTCGTTCAGTAGAGTCGAGCTTGCTCGACTATCGCGGTGCCTGAACGAAGTGCAGTCGAGCAAGCTCGACTCTACAAAGAACGAGACTTACGCCGCCGCTGCCTGCTCGCGGCGCGGGCCTTCACGCAGCGCGCGGCCGACCATCCCCACCAGCAGGTCCAGCTCTTCGCTGTCCATGCCGAAGTGCGGAGTGAAGCGCAGCGAGTTCTCGCCACCGTGAATCACGTTGATGCCGTGCTGGCGCAGCCATTCCTCGGTGGAGTTGGCGCCGTAGCACTTGAACTGCGGCGCCAGTTCGCAGGAGAACAGCAGGCCGGTGCCCTGCACCTTGGTGATCAGTCCGCCCAGCTCGTTCTTCAGCTGTTCAAGCTTGCGCACGGCCTCGGCACCACGCTCGGCGATGTTGGCGCGCACCTGCGGGGTCAGCTGGGCCAGGGTGGCGCAGGCCACGTCCAGCGCACGCGGGTTGCTGGTCATCGTGTTGCCATAGATGCCCTTGCGGTACAGCTGCGCGGCGTGCTCGGTCACCGCCAGCACCGACAGCGGGTACTGCGCGGCGTTGAGCGCCTTGGAGTAGGTCTCCATGTCCGGCGGGTCCAGGCCTTCGAAGCCCGGGTAATCGACCACCGAGAGCACGCCATGCGCACGCAGGCCGGCCTGGATCGAGTCGAGCAGCAGCAGGCTGCCATGGGCACGGGTCAGTTCGCGGGCAACGGCATAGAACGACGGCGGCACCGAGCGGCCCGGGTCGCCTTCGCCCATCACCGGCTCCAGGAACACTGCCTCGATGAACCACTGGTTGCGCGCGGCATCCTCGAACACCTTGCGCAGGCCGGCTTCGTCGTACGGCGCCACGGTGATCACCGAGTCTTCGCCACGGTAGCTGGCCAGGTGCTGCATGTAGCTCTTGCGGCTGGAGTCCGAATAGAGGGCAGGGCGGTCGGTACGGCCGTGGAAGCTGCCCTTGACCACCACGCGCTTGATCGCAGCGCCGGCGTGGCGTGCGCCCGGGTCGGTCTGCAGCTTGGCGTTGACGTCGGCGATGCGCGCGGCCAGGCCAACGGCCTCGGAACCGGAATTCAGGCACATGAAACGGGCAAACGGGCAGCCGCCACGGCGGTGGCCGATCTCGGCACGCAGGGCGGTGATGAAGCGCTGCTGCGACAGGCTGGGGGTCATGATGTTGGCCATCACCTGCGGGCGGGCCATTGCCTCCAGCACGGCGTCCGGGGTGTGCCCGAAGCCGAGCATGCCGTAGCCGCCGGCGTCGTACAGCACGGCGCCCTTCAGGGTGACCACCCACGGGCCGCGCGCGGCCAGTGCCACATACGGGGTCACCGCGTCATCGGCATAGAAATTGACGAAACCGTCCTGCATCGCGTCGATCTGCGCCTGTTCGTCCTGCGCCAGCAGCGGCCCCAGGTCGGCCTGCACGCGCGCGAATTCCTCGGCGGCGGCGTCCACCGCGGCGATCAGCTGCGGGTGGTTGGCGGACAGGGCGGTCAGGGTGGCGTCGTCCAGGCCGGAGGTGAGGCGGGTGCCGGGCTGGTTGCGCAGGGGGGCGAGGCGTTCGATGAAGCTCATTGCAGATCTCCTGAAACAATGGGTCGCACGGGTCTTCAAAAGCAAAACGCGCGTCATCACGCGCGCTTGGGGCAGGCTCGTGCAGCGGACTTCCGACTCGATGCTAGCACTTGTTTTTTTGCGCGATAACCCCGCAGAAACCTGCTGCATAGCAGCATTTTGCGCGACGTTCGCCGCGAAGCACGCCGGCTCGCAGACGCTGGACGTACAATGCGCGCCATTGTCGACCTGTTGCCGCCCACTGCCTTGAAGAAGTCCGATTTCAACTACGACCTGCCGGCTGAACTGATCGCGCAGGCGCCCCTGGCCGAACGTTCCGCAAGCCGCCTGCTGCTGGTGCCTCCGGCGCCCGATGCCTTCACCGACCTGCAGGTGCGCGACCTGCCGTCGCTGCTGCAGCCGGGCGACCTGCTGGTGTTCAACGACACCCGGGTGATCCCGGCGCGCCTGTTCGGGCAGAAGGCCAGTGGCGGCCGCGTGGAGATCCTGATCGAGCGCCTGCTGGGTGGCCAGCAGGCCCGCGCGCAGGTGGGCGCCAGCAAGTCGCCCAAGGCCGGCAGCCGCATCGCGCTGGATGCCGGTGGCGAAGCCGAGGTGCTGGGCCGCGATGGCGAGTTCTACGTGCTGCAGTTCCATGTGCCGGAATCGCTGGAACAGTGGCTGCTGCATGCCGGCCGCCTGCCGCTGCCGCCCTATATCCAGCGCGAGCCGGGTGTGGATGACCGCGAGCGCTACCAGACCGTGTTCGCGCGTGAAGTGGGCGCGGTGGCGGCACCGACCGCCGGCCTGCATTTCGACGAACCGCTGCTGGCCGCGCTGAAGGACAAGGGTGTGGACTTTGGCCACGTCACCCTGCACGTGGGTGCGGGCACCTTCCAGCCGGTGCGTGCCGATGACCTGAAAGACCACGTGATGCACCGCGAGTGGCTGAACGTCGGCGCGGAAATGGTGCAGCAGGTACGGCGCACGCGTGCCGCCGGCGGCCGGGTGATCGGCGTCGGCACCACCGTGGTGCGCGCGCTGGAAAGCGCAATGCGCGATGGCGAACTGCTGCCGTTCGCGGGTGAAACGCAGATCTTCATCACCCCCGGCTACCGCATCCGCAGCGTCGACGCGATGGTGACCAACTTCCACCTGCCGGAAAGCACGCTGCTGATGATGATTTCCGCGTTCGCCGGCAAGGAGCGCGTGTTCGAGGCCTACCAGCACGCGATCGAGCAGCGCTACCGCTTCTTCAGCTACGGCGACGCGATGCTGCTGTTCCCGCAGGCGGGGTAGGGCGCTGACCTCTGCCTGCTTGTGGTCGGTGCGCACCGTTGGTGCGCACTTGCCGGTGCCTGGAGGCCAGGAAAGCCACGCATGGCGCGGCTCTACTGCCGTGCCGTTCAGGCCTGAATGGGCGGTCGACCCGGTTTTGGGAGACAATAGGCAACTATTTGCCCGAATGACCGCTCCATGTCCCGATTGCAGTTCCAGCTCAAGACCCGCGACGGCCGTGCCCGCCGTGGCCGCCTGACCTTCCCGCGTGGCGCGGTGGAAACGCCGGCCTTCATGCCGGTGGGGACCTATGGCTCGGTCAAGGGCATCCTGCCGGACCAGGTGCGTGCGCTGGGCGCCGAGATCATCCTCGGCAACACGTTCCACCTGTACCTGCGGCCGGGCCTGGACATCATCGCCGACCACGGCGGCCTGCACGGCTTCTGCCGCTGGGATGGCCCGATCCTGACCGACTCCGGCGGCTTCCAGGTGTTCTCGCTGGCCCACCGCCGCAAGATCACCGAGCAGGGCGTGACCTTCGCCTCGCCCACCGACGGTGCCCGCGTGTTCCTGGGCCCGGAAGAGAGCATGAAGATCCAGAAAGTGCTCGATTCGGACGTGGTGATGATCTTCGACGAGTGCACCCCGTACCCGGCTACCGAGGATGTGGCGCGCCGCTCGATGGAGCTGAGCCTGCGCTGGGCCCAGCGCAGCCGCAACGCGCATGACGAGCTCGGCAACGACGCGGCCCTGTTCGGCATCGTCCAAGGCGGCGTGCACACCGACCTGCGCAGCCGCTCGGCCGAGGCCCTGCAGGCGATCGGCTTCGACGGTTACGCCATCGGTGGCCTGGCCGTGGGCGAACCGGAGCACGAGCGCAACGCGATGCTCGACCACCTGGACCCGGAACTGCCGGGCGACCGTCCGCGCTATCTGATGGGTGTGGGCCGGCCGGAGGACCTGGTCGAGGGTGTCGCACGTGGCGTGGACATGTTCGACTGCGTTATGCCCACCCGCAACGCCCGCAACGGCCACTATTTCACCTCGTTCGGCACCGTCCGCATCCGTAATTCCCAGTACGCACGGGACATGGATCCGATCGAGCCCGGCTGCGGCTGCGTGGCCTGCACCGGCGGTTACACGCGTTCGTACCTGCGCCACCTGGACCGCTGCAACGAGATGCTGGCGCCGATGCTGGGCACCCTGCACAACCTGTTCTATTACGAAAAGCTCATGGCCGACATCCGTGCGGCCATCGAGGCGGGAACCTTCCTGGCCTTCCGTGAGTCTTTCTACGCGGCACGCGGGGCGGTAGCTCCCCCCCTGTAACCCGAGTGCCCCCTGCCAAACGGCCCAAGGACGAACGCCCGGGGCCGTGGCATACTTCAAGGCTGACCCAGATCCGCGGTCGACACCTCGTGCCCGTGAAAGGGCCGAAGCGCCGCCCAACCAAAGGACCAACGATGAACCTGCTTGCCTTCCTGATTCCCGCCGCCCACGCCCAGGCCGCCGGCGGCCAACCGCAGGGCATGGGCCTGACCACGCTGCTGTTCCCGGTCATCCTGATCGCCATCATGTACTTCCTGATGATCCGCCCGCAGATGAAGCGGCAGAAGGAGCACAAGGCCATGCTGGAGAAGATCAAGCGTGGTGACGAAGTGCTGACCAACGGCGGCATCGCCGGCGTGGTCACCGATATCGGCGACAACTTCATCACCATCGAAGTGGCGGACAACGTGCGCATCCGCGTGCAGAAGGGCGCTGTCGGCAACGTGCTGCCGGCCGGTACCCTGAAGTCGGCCCAGTAAGCCACTCCCTTTCCGATGCACAACCGCGGCGCCGGGGATGGCGCCGCGCGGGACCCAAGCAATGCTCGAATTTCCACGCTGGAAGTACGTCGTCATCCTGATCGTACTGGCGCTCAGCGCGCTGTACGCGCTGCCCAACATCTACCAGAAGGACCCGGCCATCCAGATCACCGCCAACCGTGGCGGGCAGATCGACGATGCGCTGCGCGACCGTGTGCTGGCCGACCTGAAGACGGCCGGTGTCGCCACCGTCGGTGCCGAGAAGGAAGGGGAAAGCCTGATCGTCCGCCTGCCGGACCTGAAGGCGCAGTCCGCTGCCAGCGACGCCCTGCGTGACACGGTCGGCGAAAAGTACACCGTGGCCCTGAACCTGGCCTCGACCGTGCCGGACTGGCTGGCCAACCTCGGCGGTCGTCCGATGGTGCTGGGCCTGGACCTGCAGGGCGGCGTGCACTTCGTGCTTCAGGTTGACCAGAAGGCGGCTCTGGACAAGCGTCTGGACGCCTACACCGAAGACGTGCGCAGCACCCTGCGCGACGCCCGCATCGCTTACCAGTCGGTGGAACGCCGCGCTGACAACAGCATCGTGGCGAACCTGAGCCCGTCCGCCGGTGACGACGCCGCGCAGCGTGCCCGCACCGCCCTGGTGAAGGCGCAGCCGACCCTCGGCTACGACGTCAGCGGCAACCGCATCACGGTGACCGTGCCGGAAACCGAGATCACCCAGATTGCCAACGGCGCCATCGAGCAGAACATCAACACCCTGCGCAACCGCGTGAACCAGCTCGGCGTGGCCGAGCCGATCATCCAGCGCCAGGGTGCCGACCGCGTGGTGGTGCAGCTGCCGGGCGTGCAGGACACCGCCGAAGCCAAGCGCATGATCGGCGCCACCGCTACCCTCGAGTACCGCGCGGTGGTTGACGGCAATGCACAGGACGCCATCGACTCCGGTCGCATTCCGCCGGAAGCGAAGGTCTACCAGCGTCGTGATGGCGGTGGTCCGGTCCTGCTGAACAAGCGCGTGATCGTCACCGGTGACCAGATGGTCGGCGCGCAGGCGGTGACCGATTCGAACAGCGGCTCTCCGGCGGTCAGCGTGACGCTGAACAATGTCGGCGGCCAGCGCATGTTCGACTTCACCAGCGCCAACGTGAACAAGCCGATGGCGGTGGTCTATACCGAGCGCGTGCCGACCGTGACCGTCGTCGACGGCCAGGAAGTGCGTGGCTTCAAGGTCAACGAGGAAGTGATCTCGGTGGCCAACATCAACGGCGTGTTCGGCAAGAACTTCCAGACCACCGGCCTGCAGAAGAAGGAAGCCGAGGACCTGGCCAAGCTGCTGAAGTCCGGCTCGCTGGCCGCGCCGATGGACTTCGTCGAAGAGCGTGTGGTGGGCCCGAGCCTGGGTGCCGAGAACGTCAAGAACGGTATGCGCGCGGTGGTGTTCGCATTCCTGTTCACCCTGGTGTTCTTCAGCGTCTACTACCGCATGTTCGGCGTGATCACCTCGATCGCGATGCTGTTCAACCTGCTGATCGTGGTGGCGGTGATGTCGCTGTTCGGCGCGACCATGACCCTGCCGGGCTTCGCCGGCCTGGCGTTGTCGGTCGGCCTGTCGGTGGACGCCAACGTGCTGATCAACGAGCGTATCCGTGAAGAGCTGCGTGCCGGCGTGCCGGGCAAGACCGCGATCGTGACCGGTTACGAGCGTGCTTCCGGCACCATCCTCGACGCCAACCTGACCGGCCTGATCGTCGGTGTGGCGCTGTTCGCATTCGGTACCGGTCCGCTGAAGGGCTTCGCGCTGACCATGATCATCGGTATTTTCGCCTCCATGTTCACCGCGATCACCGTGTCGCGTGCGCTGGCGACGCTGATCTACGGCCGCCGCAAGAAGCTCCAGAACGTGGCCATCTGACGGGACGACACGCACATGAAACTGTTTCCGCTGCACATCCTCCCGAACGACACCAAGATCGACTTCATGCGCTGGCGCCATGTCGCGATGGTCGTCACGGTCATCGTGTTCCTGGCCTCGGTCGCCATCATCGGCGTCAAGGGCTTCAACTACGCCCTGGACTTCACCGGCGGCACCCTGATCGAAGCCCGCTTCGACAAGGCCGTGGACGTCGAGCAGGTCCGCACCAAGCTCGAGCAGAGCGGCTTTGAGGGTGCCCAGGTGCAGAGCGTCGGTGGCAACACCGATCTGCTGATCCGCCTGGCCCCGCACGGTGAGCACGCTGCCGGTACCGGCGACGCCGCGCACGAGGACAAGGCCACCGCCGCCGCCGTGGTGAAGGCACTGTCCACCGCCGACAACCAGGCCACCGTGCTCCGCAACGAGTTCGTGGGCCCACAGATCGGCAAGGACCTGGCGATGAATGGCCTGTACGCCACGATCTTCATGCTGGCCGGCTTCCTGATCTACATCGCGGTGCGCTTCGAATGGAAGTTCGCGGTCACCGCCAGCATCGTGGCGATGTTCGATCTGATCGTGACGGTCGCTTACGTGTCCCTGCTGGGCCGTGAGTTCGACCTGACCGTGCTGGCCGGCCTGCTGTCGGTGATGGGCTTTGCGATCAACGATCTGATCGTGGTCTTCGACCGCGTCCGCGAGAACTTCCGCAGCCTGCGCGTGGACTCGATGGAAGTGCTGAACCGTTCGATCAACCAGACGCTGTCGCGTACGGTGATCACCGCGGTAATGTTCTTCCTGTCGGCGCTGGCCCTGTACATGTACGGCGGCAGCTCGATGGAAGGCCTGGCCGAGACGCACATGATCGGTGCGGTGATCGTAGTGCTGTCCTCGATCCTGGTGGCGGTGCCGATGCTGACGATCGGTTTCCTGCGCGTCAGCAAGCAGGACCTGCTGCCGAAGGCGAAGGACATCGAGGCCCTGGCCCGTCGCCCGTAAGCACCCGCTGCACGCAGCACACAGAGAACCCCGCGCAAGCGGGGTTTTTTGTGGGCAGGGCTGGTACGCGTCATCGCATGCGCGCTGTCGCTCCCACGCTTCGCTGCGCGAACCGTGGGCCCCACTTACCAGCTCCCAGACCCCCGCCGCTTCGCGGCCGCCCCCTGACTCAGGGGGCTCTGCCCCAGACCGGTTCCGCGCGGCTGTTGGTAGGTGTCGACCTTGGTCGACACATCTGTCAGATATCGAATGAATTCAACCGTGCCGACCAACGGTCGGCACCCACCAACAGCAGCGGCGACATGTCCAACAGATCGCGGGAAGCTGTCGAAGGCGGGGTGGGTCCGGTTGCGGGGGTGTCCGCGGCATGGATGCCGCGGCCAAGCCTCCATGGACGGATTTACGGCGTCCCCCGCAACCGGACCCACCC
>NZ_JAWIRR010000041.1:7506-15229 GCF_036320065.1 Stenotrophomonas sp. SMYL8 | reverse complement strand
GGGCGGGCGCCCCCGCGCCCGCCCCCCCCCCCCCCCCCCCCCCCCCCCCCCCCCCCCCCCCCCCCCCCCCCCCCCCCCCCCCCCCCGCCAACCCACAGGAACCCAGCTTTTGAAGTTGCTCCGGTTCCGGCCGTTGCTCCGGCCTCTGCGGGTGCAGGGTGCAACCCTGCAGAACAAACCCCACCCTACGCCGCCGTCGGTTGTGCAATCTTCCCCCGCGCACTACGATCCTGCGGTTCGCGCGCGCAGGCGCGCGCCCGTATTCCTGCTGAGCGCCCCGTGCGCCGCATCTGCCAACCCGAGGTATCCATGGTCATCAAACCGCGCGTCCGCGGCTTCATCTGCGTCACCACCCACCCGACCGGCTGCGAAGCCGCGGTCAAGCAGCAGATCGACTACATCCGCGCACGTCCGCCGATCCAGAATGGTCCCAAGCGCGTGCTGGTGATCGGCGCCTCCACCGGCTACGGCCTGGCGGCGCGCATCACTGCCGCCTTCGGCAGTGGCGCCGCCACCCTGGGCATCTTCTTCGAGCGCCCGGGTAGTGAAACCAAGCCGGGCACCGCGGGCTGGTACAACTCGGCCGCGTTCCACAAGTACGCCGACGAAGCTGGCCTGTACGCCAAGAGCATCAACGGCGATGCCTTCTCCGATGAAGTGAAGGCCAGGACCATCGAGATGATCAAGGCCGATCTCGGCCAGGTCGACCAGGTCGTCTACAGCCTCGCCGCGCCGCGCCGCAAGCACCCGAAGACCGGAGAGATCATCAGCTCCACGCTGAAGCCGATCGGCGAGCCGATCACGCTGCGTGGCCTGGATACCGACAAGGAAGTGCTGACCGAGACCCATCTGCAGCCGGCCACCCCGGAAGAAATCGCTGGCACCGTCGCGGTGATGGGCGGCGAGGACTGGCAGATGTGGATCGATGCGCTGGCCGACGCAGGCGTGCTGGCCAATGGCTGCACCACCACCGCCTTCACCTACGTGGGCGAAGAGATCACCCAGGCGATCTACTGGAATGGCTCGATCGGTGCGGCCAAGAAGGACCTGGACAACAAGGTGCTGGGCCTGCGCGAGAAGCTGGCCAGGATCGGTGGCGACGCGCGCGTGTCGGTGCTGAAGGCCGTGGTCACCCAGGCCAGCTCGGCCATTCCGACCATGCCGCTGTACCTGTCGCTGCTGTTCAAGGTGATGAAGGAAAAGGGCACGCACGAAGGCTGCATCGAACAGCTCGACGTGCTGTACGACATCCTCTACGGCGGCAAGGCCGATGGCGTGGCGGTCGATCGTCTGCGCCACGACCTGGTCGATGGCGATGGCCACACCGTCGTGCTGGTCGATGACGAAGGCCGCCTGCGTGCCGATTACAAGGAAATGGCCGCGGACGTGCAGGGCAAGGTGGTCGCGCTGTGGCCGCAGGTGACCAACGAGAACCTGTACGAGATCAGCGATCTGGCCGGCTACAAGGCCGATTTCCTGCGCCTGTTCGGTTTTGGCGTGGAGGGTGTCGACTACGAGGCCGACGTCAATCCGGACGTGAAGATCGAAAACCTGGTCGACATGACCTGATCAACGAAGAGGCCGGCGAAACACCCTGGACCCCCTCCCGCCCCCACACATCCCCCCGCCCAACGCCGCCCTTCTCTTGGGGGGGTGCCGGCCCGCGGCCGGCACTACCATCGGTCATCCGAACTCGAAACCCATCTCCGGCAACGCCGGGCCGACGAAGTCGCCCTGCACGTAGTCCACGCCGGCACTGAACAGCAACGTCATCGAATTGGCATCGCTGACGAACTCGGCGATGGTGCGGATGCCGGCTTCCTGCGCGCGCGCGGTGATCTGGCTGATGCGGTCGATGTTCTCGCGGGTGGCTGCCAGGTCGCTGGTGAAGCCACGGTCCAGCTTGAGGAACTGCGGCTGGAAGTGGGCCAGCAGCTGGAACGAATCCAGCCCCGAACCGAACTGCTCCAGGCCGATGCGGCAGCCCAGCGGTGCTACTTCGGCAAGGAACTGCTGTGCACTGCGCAGGTGAGTGAACACCTTCGCTTCCGGCGCATGCAGCCACAGCCGTTCGCCGGGTACACCCTGAGCCTGCAGCTCGCGGCGCAGGGTAGCGATCATCTGCGGGTCGTCGAACGATTCCGGCGTCACTTTCACCAGCATCTGCGTGGCATGGCCTTCGCGTGCACGCTGGCCAAGCACCGCGATGGCCCGTGACACCACCCAGCGGTTGATGTCGGCCAGCAGGCCGTGCTCCTCCGCGATACCGAGGAACGCGGTCGGGCTCAGCAGTTCGCCATTGTGCTCCAGGCGCAGGTAGGCCTCATACAGCTCCAGCGACTCGCCCTGCAGGTTCAGCACCGGCTGGTAGTGCAGCTGGAAGCCGTCACCGGCCAGCGCTTCACGGATACGGGCGACCCAGCGCAGCACGCGTTCTTCCTCCACGCGGTCGGCGGCGGCCGGGTCGAAGATGCGGCAGGTGTTGCCCAGTTCTGCGGCGGCCTGCGTGCATTCGCTGGCGCGTGCCAGCACCTGGCCGATACTGGCGATCTTCTCGCCCACCTGCACGCCACCGATGCTGACCGTTACCGTGGCCGAGCGTGCGCCGATGCTGAAGACGTGCGCGGCGTAGGCTTCGCGGATGCGCTCGGCCAGTGCCACGGTCTGCGCGTACGGCCCGGCCTGCAGCACGGCGAAATTGTGTTCGCCGAAGCGGGCCAGCTGCGCGTCTTCGCCAACGACTTCGGCCAGCAGCGCGGCGAGCGCGCCGATCAGGGTGTCGGCCGAGGCCAGGCCAATGTCCGGCAGCAGGCGCGCGTAGTGGTCCGGCTCGATCAGCAGCAGGCCGAACTGGCCTTCGCTGCGCCCGGCCTGGGCCACCGCGCTTTCCAGCTGCAGCATGAAGGTCGGGCGATTGAGCAGGCCGGTGACCTGGTCGCGCTGGCGCAGGTCCTCGACCTCACGTGCCAGCTCGGGGTCGAATTCCATGCGGCGGCGGAGCACCACCTGCAGGCAGGATTCGCCTTCGTAGGTGGCAGCGGCAAACTCCATCGTCGCCGGGAACGCGCTGCCATCCTCGTGGCGCGCGTCGAGCTGGTACTGCGGCGGCGGCGCCTCGCCACGGCTCAGCCCCTTCAGCAGCTGCTTGAAGCCCTCCACGTGCTGGGCGGCGACCATGTCCAGCAGCGAGATGCCTTCGATGTCGTCGAAATGCTCGTAACCGAACATCTCCAGATAGGCATCGTTGGCGCGGATGTGCATGCCTTCATGCACGTAGGCGATGGGGTCGCGCGAGGAGGCGATCAACGCATCGCAGCGGCGCTCGGTTTCGCGCATCTGTGCTTCGATGCGGCGCAGGCCGCGACGCGCCTGCAGGTCCACCCACTGGTCGCGGACCACGGCGAGCAGATGCTCCGGACGTTGGCGCAGGGCGAGGGCGCGGATGCCGTGGCTGCTGGCCTGCACCAGTTCGTCTTCGTCGATGCGCTCGGCCAGCAGCACCAGCGGAATATCCTTGCCGCTGGCAGCAATATGCTGGGCCACCAGTGGCAGCGGGATGCCCTGGGAGGGCGAAGCCAGCACCAGGTCGATGGCCTGGCTGGCCAGCACCTGGGCCAGCTCGGCTGCATCCTGCGGACGCCATGGGCGTACCGCGATGCCGCTGTTGCGCAGGGTGCTGACGATGGCTTCGGCATTCTCGCCGCTGTCATCGACGATCAGCAGGCGGATGGTGATGTCGTTCGCGTTCTGCATGCACTGCTCCCCAATCTGCAAATCTAGATACACGATGCGCGGCGAACCGTCCATGCGCGCACCCCTTGCACGCATTGAACGGCGATGTGGTTCACACCACGCCACCGGCTGCGTGGCCGCTGGCCCAGGCCCACTGGAAGTTGTAGCCGCCCAGCCAGCCGGTCACATCCAGCACCTCGCCGACGAAATGCAGGCCGGGTACGCGCTTGGATTCCATCGTCGAGGACGAGACCTCGGCAGTATCCACACCACCCAGGGTGACCTCGGCGGTGCGGTAGCCCTCGGTGCCACTGGCCACCAGCGGGAACGCGCCCAGCAGCTGTGCGGCCTGGCGCAGCACCGGCTCGTCCAGCTGGCGCACGGGCCGGTCGGGCAGCCAGTGTTCGCACAACCGCTGTGCCAGCCGCTTCGGCAGTACCTCGGCCAGCACCGTGCGCAGCTCGGCGGCAGGACGTTCGCGCTTCATCTGGCGCAACCACTCGCCGGCATCCTGGCCGGGCAGCAGGTCCAGCTCCAGCGCGTCGCCGGGTTGCCAGAACGAGGAGATCTGCAGGATCGCCGGGCCACTCACGCCGCGATGGGTCAGCAGCATGAAATTCTGGAAGCTCTTTCCGTTGCAGCGCGCCTCGATGGGCAGAGCGACGCCGCTGAGATCGGCCAGCCGTTCCTGGTGCTTGCCGCTGAGCGTCAGCGGCACCAGCCCGGCGCGGGTCGGCAGCACCTGGTGGCCGAACTGTCGGGCCACCTCATAGCCGAAGCCGGTGGCGCCCATGCTGGGAATGGAGAGGCCGCCGGTGGCCACCACCAGCGAGGCGCAATGGAACAGGCCCTGCGTGGTGTGCACGCGGAAACCATCGCTGCCATGCTCGATGCGCTGCACGCTGCAGTCGGTACGCACCTGCACGCCTGCCGCCTGGCATTCGTCCACCAGCATCTTCACGATCTGCTTGGACGAGACATCGCAGAACAACTGGCCCAGCTCTTTTTCGTGATACGCGATGCCGTGCTTGCTGACCAGCTCGATGAAGTGCCAGGGCGTGTAGCGCGCCAGCGCCGACTTGCAGAAGTGCGGGTTGGCCGACAGGAAGTTGGCCGGGGTGGTGCCGGTGTTGGTGAAGTTGCAGCGGCCACCGCCGGACATCAGGATCTTCTTGCCGACCTTGTTGGCATGGTCGATCACCTGCACCTGGCGGCCGCGCTGGCCAGCCGTGATCGCGGTCATCAGCCCGGCCGCACCGGCGCCGATGACCACCACATCGCAACGGATCGTGCTCATGCCTTGGCGCGCTTGCGCCAGTTCGGGATCACGTCGAGCTGGATCTGGTCGTTGAGCAGCTGCACTTCACCGTCCTGGATCAGCACGCTCCAGCGCATGGCGCGCTGGATCTGCTGGCCCCAGCGCTCGACGAATTCACCGTCCAGATCAACCACCGAGAGATTGTCGAAGCGTGCCAGGCCCTTGCTCTGCTTGCCCCACCAGATCTCCGAGACGTTGCCGCCGTAGTTGATCACCTGCACCTGGCGGCTGCGATTGCTGGCCTTGCGGATGCGCGATTCGTCCGGATGGCCCAGGTCGATCCACTGCAGGATGTCGCCGGTGTAGTCGTGTTCCCACAGATCCGGCTCGTCATCGGTGCTCAGGCCGCGGCCGAATTCCAGGCGGTCGCCGGCGTTCAGCGCGAAGGCGAGCAGGCGCACCATCAGGCGATCGTCGGTCTCGGACGGATGCTGGGCCAGGGTCAGGTTGTGGGTCGCGTAGTAGCCGCGATCCATGTCGCTGATCTGCAGTTCGGCCTTGCGGATGGTGGCGGTGAGGGCCATGGGGGGTCCGTGGACTAAAGACGACAATGATAGAGGTTTGCTCCAGGGGTGTCCGTTGCCGGTCTGTCTGCGCAGCGTCAACGGTGGCACTCTTGCGCTCTTTCCCGTGGCCGGAGTGGACGCCATGACCTTGCCCAGCCGCCTGCAGCTGCCACCCGGCCACTGGTCCAGCCTGCTCGATGGCCTGTGCGCGCGTTTCCCGCGCATTGACCGTGCGCAATGGCAGGACCGCTTCGCCCGAGGCCGCGTGCAGGATGGGCAGGGCAGGGCACTGGCGCCGGACATGCCTTGGCAGGTGGGGCTGGAAATCCAGTATTTCCGCGAGGTGGCCGACGAGCCGGTGATTCCCTTCGCCGAGACCATCCTGCATCTGGATGCGCACCTGCTGGTGGCCGACAAGCCGCACTTCCTGCCGGTGACGCCGGCCGGTGGGTATGTACGGGAAACCCTGCTGTCGCGCCTGGTCGCCCGCACCGGCAACACCGAGCTGGTGCCGCTGCACCGCTTGGACCGGCTGACCGCCGGCCTGGTGCTGTTTTCCACCCAGGCAGGCACGCGTGATGCCTACCAGCGGCTGTTCCGCGAGCGGCGCATCGGGAAGACCTACGAGGCGCTGGCACCGGCGCTGCCGGGGCTGGAGTTTCCGCTGCAGCGGGACAGTCGTCTGGTGCCGGGGGAGCCGTTCTTCCGCATGGCCGAAGTGCCGGGCGAGCCCAATGCCCGCAGCCGGATCGAGCTGATCGAGGCCGAGGGGCCGGTCTGGCGCTACCGGTTGCGGCCCGAAACCGGCCGCAAGCACCAGCTGCGCGTGCATATGGCGATGCTGGGCGCCCCCATCGAGGGCGATGACCTGTATCCGCAGCTGAGGCCGCGCCCGGATGAAACGGTCGAGTCACCCCTGCAGCTGCTGGCGCAGGGGCTGGCCTTCGACGATCCATTGAGTGGGGAGCCCAGGCGGTTCAGCAGTCAGCGTCGCCTGTGCCTGCCCGGCCAGAGCGGGTCCGGCCAGAGCGGGTAAGGCCGTTCAGCGAACCGGGCGTCGCGCCAGCCAGCGGTCCAGCTCGGCCGCGAACAGCTGCCGGTCGCGCGGGCCCAGCGGCGGCGGGCCGCCGGTCTGCACCCCGGCGCCGCGCAGTTCTTCCATGAAATTGCGCATCGACAGCCGCTCGGCCATGTTGTTCGGCGTGTACAGCTGGCCGCGCGGGTTCAGCGCCACAGCCTTCTTCTCCAGCACCAGCGCGGCCAGCGGGATGTCCTGGGTGACGACCAGGTCTCCGGCAGCGACCCGTTCGACGATGGCGCTGTCGGCCACGTCCAGGCCCTGGGGCACCTGGATCGAACGCAGCCAGCGTGAGGGCGGGGTGCGGATCCACTGGTTGGCAACCAAGGTCAGTTCGATGCCAACGCGTTCAGCGGCACGGAACAGGATGTCGCGAATGACGGTGGGGCAGGCGTCCGCGTCCACCCAGATGCGGGGGAGGGCGGGTTCAGCTTGGGTTTCAGCTTCAGTCATTTACCCAGTGTAGGGTAGGAAAATCCTGAATGGGGACTCGGGGTTAGCCTCGATCGGCTGCCAGCCCTTGTCACGTCTAGCGGGCGGGGCCAGCCGATGAACGTCCGGGCTATCGCTTTTTGCAGAAAACACGCGTATCGTTCGTCCCACTGTGTTTGCTAGGGTCACCGTGAATCGTGGCCTGGTGCAGTTGATCTCACGATCCGCTCATCGATCCGCTTTACCAACGCCTGCAACTCAGTCTCGGCCCCGATACCCGGTGGCTGCGATTTTTTCAACATGTGTTTCAGGAGTTAGTCAAATGTCTGATCGTCAGACCGGCACCGTCAAGTGGTTCAACGACGCCAAGGGCTTCGGCTTCATCACCCCGGAAAGCGGCCCGGACCTGTTTGTGCACTTCCGTGCCATCCAGGGCACCGGCTTCAAGACCCTGCAGGAAGGCCAGAAGGTTACCTTCATCGCCGTCCAGGGCCAGAAGGGTATGCAGGCTGACCAGGTGCAGGCGGTCTAATCCGTCTGCTACCGTTTGGTAGCCAGAACGCCGGAAGCGAAAGCTACCGGCGTGTTTTATTTGCCGCGGTTTTTTTGATGGGGGGGTGGGGGGGGGGGAGGGGGAGGAAGGGGGGGGCGGGAGGC
>NZ_JAWIRR010000041.1:0-7496 GCF_036320065.1 Stenotrophomonas sp. SMYL8 | reverse complement strand
GTTTGTTTTTCGGCCGTTGGGGGGCCCCCCCCCCCGCCCCCCCGCGCCCCCCCCCCCCCCCCCCCCCCCCCCCCGACTCTACAAAAGACATGCAGCTGGGCGGGCTAAGATCAGATGCATCCTCCCATCGCGGAACCGTCCATGCGCATCGTCCACCATCTGGAAAACTCCCGTTCCCTGCGCGTGCTGTGGATGCTGGAGGAGCTGGGGCTGGACTACGAGCTGCGTCGCTATCCGCGCGATCCGAAGACGCTGCTGGCGCCGCCGGAACTGCGACAGGTGCATCCGCTGGGCAAGTCGCCGGTATTGCAGGATGGTGAGCTGGTGCTGGCCGAATCCGGCGCCATCCTCGATTACCTTGCCGACCGCTACGACACCCAGCGCCAGCTGTCGCCGTCGCCGACGCCCGCCGAGGGTGCCGAGCGCATCGCTTACCGCTACTGGCTGCACTACGCCGAAGGCTCGGCGATGCCGCCGCTGCTGCTGACCCTGGTGATGGGCCGCATCCGCAATGCGCCGATGCCGTTTTTCGCGCGCCCGATCGCACGCAGCATCGCCGACAAGGCCGAGCGCGGCTTCATCGGTCCGCAGCGGCGCCTGCACCTGGACTGGATGGAGCGCCGCCTGGCCGAAAGCCCGTGGTTTGCCGGCGAGCGCTTCAGTGCGGCCGACATCCAGATGAGCTTCCCGATCCAGGCCGCTGCCGCGCGCGGTGGTGGCCTCGACGACAAGCCGGCACTGCGTGGCTTCCTCAAGCGTATCGGTGAGCGCCCGGCCTACCTGCGTGCCGAGGCCCACGGCGGCCAACTGCAGGCGCTCAGCGGCAATTGAGGCGGGCGGCCGTCGTCCCCATCTTCAGCACCATGGATACCGACAGCCCCCGTTTCGACAACCGCCTGCTGCATACCCTGCCGGGCGACCCCGAATCCGGCCCGCGCAGGCGTGAAGTGCTGGGCGCGGCCTGGTCGCCAGTGATGCCGACCCCGGTGACGGCGCCCACGCTGCTGGCTTGGGCACCGGACGTCGCCGAGATGCTTGGCTTCGATACCGCTGAGGTCGAGAGCGAAGGCTTCGCGCGTGTATTCGGCGGTAACGCACTGTATGCAGGCATGCAGCCATGGGCGGCCAACTACGGGGGCCATCAGTTTGGTCACTGGGCCGGCCAGCTCGGCGACGGCCGTGCGATCTCGCTGGGTGAACTGGTCGCACCGGATGGCCGCCACTGGGAGCTGCAGCTGAAGGGCGCCGGCCCCACGCCGTATTCGCGCGGGGCCGATGGGCGCGCAGTGCTGCGCTCGTCGATCCGCGAATTCCTGTGCAGCGAGGCCATGCACCATCTGGGCGTGCCGACCACGCGCGCGTTGTCGCTGGTCGGTACCGGCGAGGACGTGGTGCGCGACATGTTCTACGACGGCCATCCGCGTGCCGAGCCTGGTGCCATCGTATGCCGGGTGTCGCCGTCGTTCCTGCGCTTTGGTTCGTTCGAGCTGCCTGCGTCACGTGGTGAAACCGCCCTGCTGCAGCAGCTGGTCGATGCCTGCATCGCCCGTGATTTCCCCGAGCTGGAAGGGGAGGGGGAGGCGCTGTACGGCGACTGGTTCGCGCAGATCGCGGTGCGCACCGCCGAGATGATCGCGCACTGGATGCGCGTGGGTTTCGTGCATGGCGTGATGAACACCGACAACCTGTCCGTGCTCGGCCTCACACTTGATTACGGCCCTTACGGCTGGGTCGAGGATTTCGATCCGGACTGGACGCCGAACACCACCGACGCGCAGGGCCGCCGTTATCGCTTCGGTACCCAGCCGCAGGTGGCGTACTGGAATCTGAGCCGATTGGCCCAGGCGTTGTCGCCGTTGTTCGCCGATGTGGCGCCGCTGCAGGCCAGTCTGGCGGCCTACCAGTCCACCTTCGTGGCCTGCACCCGTCGCGATGCCGCAGCCAAGCTGGGCCTGGCCGCTGCCGACGATGACGACCTGCAGCTCTACCTGCGCTGGCAGCAGTTGATGCAGGACGGTGGCATGGACATGACCCTGGCCTGGCGCGCGCTGATGCGCCTCGATCCGGCGGCACCGGATGCGGCGCTGCTGGACGCGGTGTACTACGACGAGGCGCGCCAGCAGGCGGTGCAGGCACCGTTGCAGCAGTGGCTGCAGGACTACGCGGCACGGTTGCAGGCCGATCCGTTGTCGGCCAGCGAACGCACGGCGAAGATGGCCGCGGCCAATCCGCTGTATGTGCTGCGCAACTGGCTGGCGCAGGAAGCCATCGACCGCGCCGAACAGGGCGACCTCAGCGGTATTCATGCGTTGCAGGACGTACTGCGCGATCCGTACACCGAGCGTGCCGGGCTGGAGCATTTCGCCGGCAAGCGCCCGGCGTGGGCAGACAACCGCGCCGGCTGCTCGATGCTGTCCTGCAGTTCCTGAGGGTGGGTTTCGGCAGGGCTGTGCCCTGCACCCGCAGAGGCCAGATCAAACGCCAGAGCAAAAGCGGAATCCGTGGTCTGGCGGGGCGGTGTGGGGCTGCAGGACACGCCGTAAACCCATCCATGGGGGCTCGATGGCGCCATCCATGGCGCCAACGGTCCTGCAGCCCCACACCGCCCCACCTCCGACAGATTCCCGCTGCTGTGGGTAGGTGTCGACCTTGGTCGACACGGTAGATCCACGCCACGCGTGGATGCTCTTCGTTCAATTTTCGAAATATTGGATTTCGATGAAGATTCATCCACGCATGGCGTGGATCTACAGAAAGCAATGCCCGACAGATCGCAGAAATCTGTCGAAGGCGGGGTGGGTCCGGTTGCGGGGGCGTGAGCCGCATGGATGCGGCGACCGAGCTTACATGGACGTACTTGCAGCGTCCCCCGCAACCGGACCCACCCCGCCATCCCACAGGAAACTCGCTGTTGCCGTTGCCGTTGCCGTTGCCGTTGCCTTGGCTTGAAGCCTCTGCAGGTGCCGGGCGAAGCCCGGCCGAATACCCCTCAACAGGCAGGCGACGCCCGGAACAGGTACCCTATGCCGCCATCAGATAGCCAACGTGACATGACCGACGCCATCGTCGCTCCGCAGTGGGCCTCCCGCCTGCGCGACATCGCCGACTTCCCCAAGCCCGGCATCCTCTTCAAGGACATCATGCCGCTGCTCGCCCACGGCGAGGACTTCCGCGGTGCCATCACCGCGATGGCCGACCGTTGGCGCGACCAGAAGCTGGACGCGGTGATCGGCATCGAATCGCGTGGCTTCATCCTCGGCGCCGCGATGGCGCTGGAACTGGGAGTGGGCTTCGTGCCGGTGCGCAAGCCGGGCAAGCTGCCGGGCCAGGTGCTGCGCGAGGAATACACGCTGGAATACCGCAGCGACTGCATCGAAGTGCACGCCGATGCGCTGCCGGCCGGTGCCCGCGTGGCGATCATCGATGACGTGCTGGCCACTGGCGGCACGCTGGTCGCCGCACTGTCGCTGATGCGCCGCCTGGGCGTTGACGTGGTCGGCGCCGGCGTACTGGTCGAACTCGACGGTCTCGGTGGTCGCGCCCGTTGGGAATCGGGCCTGCCGCTGCACACCGAACTGGTGTTCTGATCGAAGGGTGGGTGCCAACCAAGGTTGGCATCTACCAGAGCGAATGGCCTGGAGCCGGCAGTTGCCAACCTTGGTTGGCATCGCCTTTCGCGACTGACGCCACGGATGGGCCAACCAAGGTTGGCCGCTACCAGGTCAGGTCGTTGCCAACCGTGGTTGGCAACGCTGCTTCAATCACATCATCCGCACTCGGAAACGTCGGCCCTTGATCTTGCCGGCTTCCAGCTTGGCCACGGCCTTGTTGGCCTGCTCACGCGCGATCGCCACATAGGAGCGGGTCGGGAAGATCGCAATCTTGCCGATGAACTTGCTCGACAGCCCGGCGTCGCCGGTCAGTGCGCCGAGGATGTCGCCCGGGCGCAGCTTGTCCGTCTTGCCGCCGTCGATCCGCAGCGTGCGCATCGCGGCCTGCGGCAGCTCGGCCGGGCGCGCAGTCGCCAGCGGCGTCTTCTGCCAGTCCAGCGGCTGACCCATCTGCGCTTCGATGGCTTCGGCGCGGGTCTTCTCGCGGCCGGCCACCAGGCTGATCGCTAGGCCGCTGGCACCGGCACGGCCAGTACGGCCCACGCGGTGCTGATAGCTCTCCACGTCGGTCGGCAGCTCGTAGTTGATCACCGCCGCCAGCTCTTCCACGTCCAGGCCGCGTGCGGCCACATCGCTGGCCACCAGTACGTTGCAGCTGCGGTTGGCCAGCAGCAACAGCACTTCCTCGCGGTCGCGCTGTTCCATGTCGCCATGCAGGGCCAGCGCGGAGAAGCCGAACTGCTGCAGCGAGTTGGCCACTTCGTCCACGTCCTTGCGGGTGTTGCAGAACACCACCGCCGATTCCGGCGTGTACTTCAGCAGCAGGCCGGCCAGTGCCTTCTGGCGATGTGCCGGTTCCACCTCGCAGAACAGGTGGCGGATGGCTGGGGCCTGGTCGGCGCCTTCCACGGTCACTTCCACCGCGTCGCGCAGCAGGTCACGCGCCATGGTGCGGATGCTGTCGGGGAAGGTGGCCGAGAACAGCAGGCTCTGGCGATCCTTGTGGGTGCGGCCGGCGATCTCGCGGATCGGCTCCTCGAAGCCCATGTCGAGCATGCGGTCGGCTTCGTCCAGCACCAGCGTGCGCACCGCGCCAAGATTCAGCGCGCGTTTGCGTGCAAGCTCCTGCACACGGCCAGGAGTGCCGACCACCACGTGCGGGTCGTGGCCTTCCAGCGATGCCAGCTGCGGGCCCAGCGGCACGCCACCCACCAGCAGCAGCAGCTTCAGGTTGGGGATGCCGGTGGCCAGCTTGCGGATCTGCTTGCCGACCTGATCGGCCAGTTCGCGGGTCGGGCACAGCACCAGCGCCTGCACGCGGATCAGGCTGGGGTCGATGGCCTGCAGCAGGCCCAGGCCGAAGGCGGCGGTCTTGCCGCTGCCGGTCGGCGCCTGTGCGATCACATCGCGGCCATCCAGGATGGCCGGCAGGCTCTGCGCCTGCACGGGGGTGAGGGTGGTGTAGCCGAGGGCGTCCAGGCCGGGCTGCAGGGCCGGGCTCAGCGGCAGGGTCGAGAAGTCAGTCATGGCGCATTGTACCCGTCCGCGCGGCCGGCCCCGTCCTGGGGCCTTCATCCATGTGGGTGCCGACCTTGGTCGGCACGCTCCTGCTCAGCCCAGCACCGCCAGCACACCCTGGTGGATCGCCAGCCCGCCGAACAGCAGCCAGGCAAACAGGATCAGCGCCAGCAGCAGCGGCTTCATACCGGCCTGGCGCAGCGCCGAAACGTGGGTGGTCAGGCCCAGCGCGGCCATCGCCATCGCCAGCAGCACGGTATCCAGCTGCACCAGCCCCGCCTGCAGGCCGGCCGGCAGCAGATGCAGCGAGTTGAACCCGGCCACCGCCACGAAACCAAAAGCGAACCACGGCACCACGATGCGCGCTTTGCTGCCATCGGCGCTGGCCTTGCCGCTACGCGCCAGCCATAGCGACAGCGCCACCAGGAACGGTGCCAGCAGCATCACCCGCACCATCTTGGTGATCACTGCGGTATCGGCCGCCGCTTCGTTGACCGCGCGGCCAGCCGCCACCACCTGTGCTACTTCATGCACCGTCGCACCGGTGAACAGGCCGTACTGCTGCGCGTCCATCGCCAGCCAGCCGTGCGACTGCACCAGCGCATACAGGGCGGGATACAGGAACATCGCCAGCGTGCCGAACACCACCACCGTCGACACCGCTACCGTGACCTGCGCAGCACGGCCGCGCACCACTGGTTCGGCGGCCATCACCGCCGCCGCGCCGCAGATCGCGCTGCCGGCACCGATCAGCATCGCCGCCTCGCGTTCCATCTTGAACACCCGCATGCCCAGCCAGCAGGCCAGTCCGAAGGTGCTGGCGACCACCAGCACGTCCATCAGCACGCCGGTGACGCCGACATGGCCGATGTCCTGGAAGGTCAGGCGCAGGCCGTAGAGCACGATGCCGGCGCGCAGCAGCCAGTGCTTGGAGAAACCGACGCCGGCCGCGCTGCTCGGCGCGAGCCGCGGGTAGAGGGTGTTGCCGACCACGATGCCGGCGACGATGGCCACGGTCAGCGCACTCAGGCCGTGCGCCTGCAGCCAGGGCAGCTCGGCCAGATACAGCGACGCCGCCGCGATCAGGCCCACCAGCAGCAGGCCGGGCAGGCGCGGCTGCCAGCGTTGGCGCAGGGCGGGTAGGGACCAGGAGGAGAGAGCGGGGGCGTTCATGGCAGGGGCAGGGCTGGAGTGATGGGGCAAGCGTGCGCCTGAGTCGCTGACCTGTAAAACGAATAATATGGGTGAAACCTACCTATCAAGCGGGTTAATCCCATGCGCCTGACCTTGCGCCAGCTGCAGGTCTTTGTCGCCATCGCCGACCATGGCAGCACCACTGCTGCCGGCCAGGCCATTGCGCTTTCGCAGTCGGCCAGCAGCGCCGCCCTGCAGGAGCTGGAAGCGCACTTCGGCACGCCGCTGTTCGACCGCATCGGCCGCCGCCTGGCGCTGAACGGCCACGGCCGCGCCCTGTTGGAACCCGCGCGCACGCTGCTGGTCAACGCCGCCGACCTCGAGCGCCAGCTCGCCGCCGGCGGTGACCCGTCGCAGGGCGCGCCACTGCGGCTGGTGCTGGCCGCCAGCACCACCATCGGCAATTACCTGCTACCGCCGCGCATTGCCGAACTGCTGCGGCAGGCGCCGCAGGCGGAAGTCGACCTGCGCATCGACAACAGTGCCGGCGTGGTCGCCGCCGTGCAGCGACTGGACGTGGACGCCGGCCTTATCGAAGGCCCGTGCCACGAGCGCGGCCTGCAGGTCACGGCCTGGCAGCAGGACCCGCTGGTGATTGTGGCGGCCGCCGAGGCCCCCGCACGCTGGTCGCTGGATGAACTTCGCGGCGCACGCTGGCTGCTGCGCGAGCCGGGCTCCGGTACCCGCGAAGCGGTGGAACAGGCGCTGCTGCCGCACCTGCGCGGCTTCGCCCAGACCCTGCAGCTGGGCAATACCGAAGCGATCAAGCAGGCCGCCATCGCTGGGCTGGGTCTGGCCTGTCTTTCTCGTCATGCGCTGGAAGAACCACTGGCCCTCGGCCGCCTGCGCGTGCTTGAGACCCCGTTGCCCGCCCTGCAGCGCACCCTGTGGCTGGTACGCCACCCCGGCAAGCAATGGTTGCCGGGGTTGCAGGCGTTGTTGGGGGAGGTGCAGTAGCCGGGATCCATCTTCCACAGCGCGAACTCCACGAAGGGGTCAGAGCCCGTTGCGCAGCAACGGGATCCGACCCCGTGCCGACCAACGGTCGGCACCCACCAACAGCAGCGGGAAACTGTCGAAGGTGGGGTGGGTCCGGTTGCGGGGGCGTGAGCGCCATGGATGGCGCGACCGAGCTTACATGGACGTACTTGCAGCGTCCCCCGCAACCGGACC
>NZ_JAWIRR010000040.1:0-35122 GCF_036320065.1 Stenotrophomonas sp. SMYL8 | reverse complement strand
AATGGAGTGCAGTGGACCGACGGCGTCGGTGTCAGCGGCGGTTCGCGACTGGACGTGAAGCCGTATGTGTCGTTCCCGATCAGTGGCGCAGCTTGGTATGTGACCCCTACCCTGGCCTACCGCTACACCGCCTATCAACTGGACCGTGGTCTAGTGGATGGGGTAAGGGGCATCCAGGCCCAGATCCTGCGCTCGCAGGGCATCGACCCGGCCACGGCCACTCCGGAACAGCTGCGCGGCAATACCTCGCCCAGCCGCAGCCTGCCGATCGGCAGCCTTGATGCCGGCCTGTTCTTCGATCGCGAGACGTCGATCGGAGGCAAGTCATTCCTGCAGACCCTGGAGCCGCGCCTGTTCTACCTGCGCACCCCCTACCGCAACCAGGACGAGCTGCCGATCTTCGACACCCGTGACTTCACCTTCAGCTGGGGCCAGCTGTTCCGCGACTCGCGCTATACCGGCGCCGACCGCCAGAACGATGCCAACCAGCTGACCCTGGCACTGGGCACCCGCTTCATCGACCAGACCACCGGCAAGGAACGCTTCTCGGCCGCGATCGGCCAGATCCAGTACTTCGACGAATCGCGGGTGAGCACCACGCCGGGCGGCGCGCCGGTGGAGAAGGGCAAGTCGGCGTGGATCGCCGACGGCAACTACATGATCAACGACCGCTGGACCCTGGGCGCCACCTACCAGTGGGACCCGAAGTACAAGCGCGAGGATCTGGCCAGCGTCCGCGCCCGTTATCTGATGCCCAACGATGGCGTGATCAACCTCAGCTACCGCTACCGCATCAATGCCGGCGCCCCGGCAACCGCCAACAAGCATGACCGGACCCTGCTGGAGCAGGCCGACCTGTCGTTCCTGTACCCGCTGAATGCGCGCTGGAGCCTGGTGGGCCGGTATTACTACTCGCTGCAGGACAAGGAACCGCTGGAGATCATCGCCGGCGTGCAGTGGGACAGCTGCTGCCTGGCCGTGCGTGCAGTGGCCCGCCGCTACGTGCGCAACCGCGAAGGCGACATGAACAATTCCATCCAGCTGGAGTTCGTCCTCAAGGGCCTCAGCTCCATCGGCCAGGACACGGACCGTACGCTGCGCCGTGCTATCCTCGGCTACAACCGCGACGACCTCTATCTCGTGCCGCCCAGCAACACCGGGGCGACCCGGGATGACTACGATCCGAATCAGATCCCATGACCAAGCGCTTCCCCGTTCTTCTCGCCTCCCTGCTGGCGGTGTCCAGCGTGTCCGCCCCCCTGCAGGTGCTCGCGCAGGAGGCGCAGCCGTTGGACCGCATCGCCGCCGTCGTCGACGAGGACGTGATCCTGCAGAGCGAGCTCCAGCGTGCGATCGCCAACATCAAGGCGCAGTACGCCGGCCGTGAAAACCAGCTGCCGCCGGAAGACGTACTCAGCCGCCAGGTGCTCGAGCGCCTGGTGCTGGTCAAGCTGCAGGTGGCCCGCGCCCAGGGCAGCGGCATCCGCGTCAGCGACCAGGAGCTGAACCAGGCGATGAATGCCATCGCCCAGCAGAACGGCTCGAACCTGGATGCACTGCGCCAGCGCCTGGCCCACGACGGCATCGACTTCAACGATTTCCGCGCTTCGGTGCGCGATGAAATCACCGTGCAGCGCCTGCGCCAGAGCTTCGCGCAGAGCCGCATCAGCGTCAGCGAGGGCGAAGTCGACGCCGCCCTGAAGCAGCAGGCCACGGTTGGCAACCAGTACCACCTGGCGCACATCCTGATCGCCCTGCCCGACGGCTCCAACGCCGACCAGATCGCCACCGGCCAGAAGAAGGCCGAAGGCGTGAAGGCCCTGCTGGACAAGGGTGAGCTGGACTTCAACGCCGCCGCCGTGCGTTATTCGGACAGCCCCAACGCGCTGGAAGGCGGCGACCTGGGCTGGCGCAGCCTGGACGAAATCCCGCAGGCCTTCGCGCAGATGATGGAAAAGATGAAGCCCGGCGAAGTGGTCGGCCCGATCCGCGGCCCCAGCGGCTTCCAGCTGCTGAAGCTGGTGGAAGTGCGTGATGCCAGCGCCGCCAGCGGTGGCGAGCACACGGTCACCGAGTACCACGGCCGCCACATCCTGGTGCGCGTGGACGATCACCAGACCGACGCTGCCGCCAAGGCCAAGATCGATACCCTGCGTGCCCGCATCGCCGGTGGCGCGGACTTCGAGACCGTGGCCAAGGAGTCCTCCGAGGACAACAACAGCAAGGGCCAGGGCGGCGATCTGGGCTGGTTCCCGGCCGACGCGTTCGGTCCGGCGTTCGGCCAGCAGGTGTCCGGCATCCAGGACGGTGGCGTCAGCCAGCCGTTCCGCACCGATGCCGGCTGGCACATCGTGCAGCGCGTGGGCACCCGCCAGACCGACGTGACCACTGACAACCAGCGGGCCCAGGTCCGCGAGACCATCGGCCGCCGCAAGCTGGAAGACGAGTACAACCGCTTCCTGCAGGAACTGCGTGGCGAAGCCTACGTCAGCTTCCGCAGCGGCGACCGCGCGGAAAACACCGCCACGCCGCCGCAGTCCTGACCGATGCGCCCCGAGCTCGCTCTGGTACCGGGCGAGCCCGCCGGGATCGGCCCGGAGCTGTGTGTCCGCCTCGTCCAGCAGCCGCGTGAAGATTGCCGGCTGCTGGCCTTCGCCGACCCGGATACCCTGCGCGCGGCCGCGGCCGCGCTGAACCTGCCCCTGCAGCTGTTGCCCGAGGACGCCGAAGCACGCGTCCCCGGCGATCTGCGTGTGCGCGTGGTAGCCAATACCGTGCCCAGCCACTTCGGCCAGGCCAATCCGGCCAACGCCGGCGCCGTCATCGGCGCCCTGCTCGGTGCCGGCCAGGCGTGCCTGTCCGGCGAACTGCACGGCGTAGTCACCGGCCCGGTGCACAAGGCGGTCATCAACGAAGGCGGCATCGCCTACAGCGGCACCACCGAACTGCTGGCCGACCAGGCCGGGGTGAAGGTGGTGATGATGCTGGCCAACCACATCGTGCGCGTGGCCCTGGCCACCACCCACCTGCCACTGCGCGAGGTGGCCGACGCGATCACCGCGCCCGGCCTGGAACACACCCTGCGCACCGTGCACGCTGCGCTGCGCCGCGAATTCGGCCTGCCCGCGCCACGCATCGCCGTGCTCGGCCTGAACCCGCATGCCGGTGAAGACGGTCATCTGGGCCGCGAGGAACTGGACCTGGTCATCCCGCTGCTGC
Organism: Stenotrophomonas sp. SMYL8; assembly: GCF_036320065.1. Taxonomy (NCBI): domain Bacteria; kingdom Pseudomonadati; phylum Pseudomonadota; class Gammaproteobacteria; order Lysobacterales; family Lysobacteraceae; genus Stenotrophomonas; species Stenotrophomonas sp. SMYL8. Next base: position 31,903 of record NZ_JAWIRR010000040.1, on the reverse strand, counting down.
AGCGCCTGCGCGCGGAGGGCATGGACCTGATCGGGCCGCTGCCGGCCGATACCGCCTTCCTGCCGGCCAAGCTGGCAGGCTTCGACAGCGTGCTGGCGATGTACCACGACCAGGGCCTGCCGGTGCTGAAGTATTCGGGCTTCGAGCAGGCGGTGAACCTGACCCTGGGCCTGCTCTACCCGCGCGTGGCGGTGGACCATGGCACCGCGCTGGACCTTGCCGGCCGCGGCATTGCCGATCCTTCCAGCCTGCAGGCGGCAACGACGTTGTGTGCGCAGCTTGCGCGGCAACGTACACTGAGCGCATGAATTCCCCGCATTCCCCCTCCGGCCCGGTGTTCACCGCCCCGGCCAAGAAGCAGCTTGGCCAGCATTTCCTGGCCGACCGCCACTACATCGACAAGATCGTGATGGCGGTCAACCCGAAAGACGGTGACCGCCTGGTCGAGATCGGCCCGGGCCAGGGCGCGATCACCCTGCCGCTGCTGCGCGTGCATCCGAAACTGACGGTGATCGAGTTCGACCGCGACCTGATCGCGCCACTGACCGCCGCCGCCGAGCCGCTGGGCGAGCTGACCATCGTCCACCGCGACGTGCTGCGCGTGGACTTCACCGAGCTGGCTGCCGGCCAGTCGATCCGCCTGGTCGGCAACCTGCCCTACAACATCTCCTCGCCGATCCTGTTCCATGCACTGGAACATGCGGCGGTGATCCGCGACATGCACTTCATGCTGCAGAAGGAAGTGGTCGACCGCATGGCCGCCGGCCCCGGCAGCAAGGTGTACGGCCGGCTCAGCGTGATGCTGCAGGCCTACTGCCAGGTGACCTCGCTGTTCGTGGTGCCGCCGGGCGCGTTCCGGCCGCCGCCGAAGGTCGATTCGGCCGTGGTGCGGCTGGTGCCGCGTGACCCGGCCACGATCAACATCCACGACCACAAGCGTTTCGCCGAGGTGGTCAAGGCCGCCTTCGGGCAGCGCCGCAAGACCCTGCGCAACGCCCTGAACAACGTGGTGTCCGCCGAACAGTTCGTTGCCGCCGGCGTGCGTCCCGATGCCCGCGCCGAACAGCTGGACGTGGCCGAATTCATCGCTTTGGCCAATGCCTCCTGATTACACTGCCGGTATGGAAGACGCTGACGTTTATGCCATCTCCGTCGAAGTCGCACCGCGCTTCCTCGACGATCAATCCGCGCCGGAAGACGGGCGCTATGCGTTCGCCTACACGATCCGCATCCACAACCAGGGGCGTGTTGCCGCGCGCCTGGTCGCACGCCACTGGCGCATCACCGATGCCAACGGCCGCGTCGAGCACGTCGATGGTGACGGGGTGATCGGCGAGCAGCCGCGCCTGCGTCCCGGTGAAGACTTCCATTACACGTCCGGTGTCATGCTGGGGACCGATCACGGGACCATGCAGGGCCACTACGACATGGTCGCCGACGACGGCACCGAATTTGCCGCGCCGGTCGCACCTTTCGTGCTGGCCATCCCGCGTACCCTGCACTGACACGGAGGCCGAACGATGAGTGTGTGGGCGATCGGCGACCTGCAGGGCTGCTATGACGTCACCCAGCGACTGCTGGAGAAGATCCGTTTCGACCCGGCGCAGGACACCCTGTGGTTCTGCGGCGACCTGGTCAACCGCGGTGGCCAGTCACTGGAAACGCTGCAGCTGGTGCATTCGCTGCGCGAGCACAGCGTGGTGGTGCTGGGCAACCATGACCTTTCGCTGCTGGCCGTCGGTGCGCGCACCGAAGAGGAACAGCGCAAGGTCAACCCGGACCTGCTGCGCATCGTGCAGGCCGAGGACCGCGACGAACTGCTCGACTGGCTGCGCCTGCAGAAGCTGGTGCACGTGGACCGCGAGCTGGGCTGGATGATGGTGCACGCCGGCCTGGCGCCGAAGTGGACCACGCAGATGGCCGAGAAGCATGCGGCCGAAGTCGAGGTGCAGCTGCACGGCGCCGGCTACCGCAAGCTGTTCCGCAACATGTACGGCGACAAGCCGAGCTGGGCACCGAACCTGTCCGGCTACGACCGCTCGCGCGCGATCATCAACGTGCTCACCCGCATGCGCTACTGCACCCCGCGCGGGCGTATCGGCATCGAGGACAAGGGCACGCCGGGCACCCAGGAACAGGGGCTGTATCCCTGGTTCGAAGTGCCGGGCCGGGTCGAGCGTGACCTCAAGGTCGTCTGCGGCCACTGGTCGGCGCTGGGCCTGACCATCACCCAGGGCGTGCACGCCATCGACACCGGCGCGGTCTGGGGCGGCAAGCTGACCGCGATCCAGCTCGATACCGATGAACTGCGCGTGGTGCAGGTGCCAGGCCGCGATGTACCGGCACCCGTGCCCAACGCCCGCCCGCCAGCGCGCCCGGCGCACGAGCGCCCGGCTGCACCGGCGCAGGGCAAGGAACAGGGCGGCGGCAATGCTCCGGCCGCCAACCCGGGCAACCGCGGCCCGCGCCGTCGTCGTCGCCGTGGTGGCGCTGGTGGTGGTGGCTCCGGCGGTCCCAACAACAACAGCACCCCGCCGCAGGCATGACGCGGCACGGCTGGGCACCATGGACGGTGCTGCTGCTGACGCTGGCCCTGGCCAGCGGCTGCCAGCCCGGCTCGCCGACTGCTCCCACGGCTGCGGACAGCGCTGAACGCACACCGACGCCACCACAGGCGCCTTCGCCGCCACTGGTGGCTGCGGCGCGCGCGCAGATCGGCGTCACCACCCGCTACGACCCTGCCTATCAAGTGCTGGCCTATCCCGGCGGCGACGTGCCACTGGATCGCGGCGTGTGCACCGATGTGGTGGTGCGCGCCCTGCGCAGCCAGGGCCTGGACCTGCAGGCACGCGTGCATGAAGACATGCGCGGCAACTTCAGTGCCTATCCGGCGATCTGGGGCCTGTCACGGCCGGACCGCAACATCGATCATCGTCGTGTACCGAACCTGATGCGCTGGTTCGAACGGCAGGGCTGGCAGCAACCGATCACCGCCCTCGCCACCGACTATGCGGCCGGTGACATCGTTGCCTGGAAGCTCAACGGCAACGGCCTGCTGCACGTGGGCATCGTCTCCGACCGGCAGCTGGCCGATGGCACGCCGCTGGTGCTGCACAACATCGCGCGCGGCACCCGCGAAGAGAACCTGCTGTTCCGGCACGCCATCATCGGGCATTACCGGATGCCGTAGGCAATCCTGTAGAGCCGAGCCATGCTCGGCTACGGGATGTGTCCGGCAACAGCAGCCGAGCATGGCTCGGCTCTACAGATGGGCGGCGGTCAACGGCGCACGTAGTGCACGAAGCGGAACGCGTACGCGTGACGTTCGTCGGCCGGATGCGGCTCGCTGCTCACTTCCCGCCAGTCCTGCACGTCCACTTCGGGGAAATGGGTATCGGCGGGGACTTCGGCATCCACCCAGGTCAGGTACAGGTCACTGGCCTGGTCCAGCAGCTGGTGGAAGATCTCGCCGCCGCCGATGATGCATAGCTCGCTGGCGCCCTCGCCTTCGGCAATCGCCTTCGCCTCGTCCAGCGACGCCACCGCGCGCATGCCCTCGAACGGCACCTGGCCGCTGCGGGTCAGCACCAGGTTGGTCCGCCCCGGCAGCACGCGGCCGATCGACTCGGCGGTCTTGCGCCCCATCAGGATCGGCTTGCCCAGGGTGAGCGTCTTGAAGTGCTTGAAATCATCCGGCAGGTGCCAGGGCATGGCATTGCCCTGGCCGATGCCATGGTTGCGGTCCAGCGCCACGATCATCGACAGCTTCATCGCGCTCATACCGCCACCGGCGCCTTGATGGCCGGGTGCGGATCGTAACCGTCGATGCGGATGTCGTCGAACTGGAAGCCGAACAGATCGGTCACCTCCGGGTTCAACCACAGCTTGGGCAGCGCGCGCGGCTCACGCGACAGCTGCTCGCTGGCCTGCTCGAAGTGGTTCGAGTACAGATGCGCGTCACCCAGCGTATGCACGAAGTCGCCCACGCCCAGGCCGGTGGCCTGCGCCACCATGTGGGTCAGCAACGCGTAGCTGGCAATGTTGAACGGCACGCCGAGAAAGATGTCGCCGCTGCGCTGGTACAGCTGGCAGCTGAGCTTGCCGTCCACCACGTAGAACTGGAACAGGTTGTGGCACGGCATCAGCGCCATCTGCGAGAGCTCGCCCACGTTCCAGGCGCTGACCACCAGCCGGCGCGAGTCGGGGTTGCGCTTGATTTCGTCCACCAGCCACTGCATCTGGTCGATCTCGCGGCCGTCGGCGGTAGCCCAGCTGCGCCACTGCTTGCCGTAGACCGGGCCGAGGTCGCCGTTCTCGTCGGCCCACTCGTCCCAGATCCGCACCTGGTTGTCCTTCAGGTAGCCGATGTTGGTGTCGCCCTTCAGGAACCACAGCAGCTCGTGGATGATCGAGCGCAGGTGCAGTTTCTTGGTGGTGACCAGCGGAAAGCCTTCGGCCAGGTTGAAACGCATCTGCCAGCCAAACACGCTGCGGGTGCCGGTGCCGGTGCGATCACTTTTCTCGGCGCCGTGTTCGAGCACGTGCGAGAGCAGGTCCAGGTAAGCCTTCATGCCTTGCCCTCGGCAGCTACCAGCGGCTGCGGCTGCAGTACCGGCGCGCGGCGCGACATCACCAGCAGCACCAGGCCGAAGGCGATCAGCGGCAGGCTGAGGATCTGGCCACGGGTCAGCCAGTCGAAGGCCACGTAGACGCCGTTGTCGGGCATACGCACAAACTCCACCGCGAAGCGGAACAGGCCGTACATCAGCGCGAACAGGCCACCGACCAGGTAGCGATGACGCGGCTTGGCCGACACCGCCCACAGCACCACGAACATCACCAGGCCTTCCAGCAACGCCTCATACAGCTGCGAGGGATGGCGGGCGAACTGGTTCAACGCACCGGTGGCGAACTGCGCCTGCAGGGTGGCGTGGTCAAGCTGATTCAGCGGCGCCGGCAGGCCGGACGGGAACACCACGCCCCAGCTACCGTCGGTGTACTTGCCCCACAGCTCGGCACCGATGAAGTTGCCGATACGGCCGAAGCCCAGGCCCAGCGGCACCAGCGGCGCCATGAAATCCATGGTGTCGAAGAAATGCAGCTTGTGCTTGCGCGACCACCACCAGCAGGCGGCAATCACGCCCAACAGGCCGCCGTGGAAACTCATGCCGCCATCCCAGACCTTGAAGAGCAGCAGCGGGTTATGCAGGAAATCGCCCAGCGCGTAGAACAGCATGTAGCCGATGCGCCCGCCCAGCACCACGCCGAGCATGGCGTAGAACAGCAGGTCGGAGAAGCCGTTGGCATCGACGCCCGGCAGGCGCCCATCGGCGATGCGCTTGCGGCCCAGCAGCCAGGCTGCGGTGAAGCCGAGCAGGTACATGATGCCGTACCAGTGCACCTTGATCGGCCCCAGCGAGAGGGCGATGGGGTCGATGTCGTGGAAATAGATCATGGAAGGTGCCTTGCGGTTGAACGCCTATTCTCGGGCCAGTGCCGCCCCGGCTCAACCAAGCAGCTGGGGCGAGTTCGGCAACGCGTCATCGTTCGACCGCGTCGAGGCCGGAAAGTGCCCTTCGATCAGGCTGGAGACCTCGTCGATGGCATCCTGCAGCGCTTCCACCGGATGGGAACCACGCAGGCCCTCGCGCAGGTGGGTGCAGACCCGCTGCCACTGTGCCGGGCTGACCCGGCCGTGCAGGCCCCGGTCGGCAACGATCTCGATCGCGTGATCGGCCAGCAGCAGGTAGATCAGTACACCGTTGTTGTGGGTGGTATCCCAGGTGCGCAGGCGGGCAAAGGCATGCTCGGCAGCCTGGCGCGGGGTGACCTTGTGCCACAGCGCGGCCAGCGGCAGGTCCGCTTCCACCGCGAACATCACCTGCCCACCGTGGCGCTGCTCACCGGCCGCGATGGCCTCGGTGATCGCCTGCAATGTGGCGGGCGGGAACGCGCGCCGTACCGACGGCGAAAACACGTGCCGACATAGACGTTGGATCATCACCAGCCCCCCGAAGCACCGCCACCACCGGAGCGGCCACCACCGCCACCCCAGCCGCCGCCGCCACCAAATCCACCGCCCCCGCCGAAGCCGCCTCCGCCACCCCAGCTGCCACCGCCCCAGCTGCCACCGCCCCAGCCGCCGCCGCCGGCAAAGCGGCCCGGATGACCGGAGAGCATGGCCACGATCAGCCCTACGACGCCTGCCAGGCCACTGGCCAGCAGCGTGGACGTGAACAGGAACGCCGCCAGCGCCGCACCGGCACCGCCGAGCAGGCCTCGCAACGGTCGCGGCACGCGCGAGAACACGCCGCGCAGGATGCTGCCGGCGAACACACCGATGAACAACGCCAGGAACCAGGTATCGCCGCCACCGCCGGGTTCCCGACCGCGATGGCCGCTGACCGGTGCCGGCAGCGCTTCGCCGTCGATCAGCTTGACCAGCACCGCCGTGGCGTCGGTGATGCCACCGGTGTAGTCGCCGCTGCGGAAGCGCGGCACCAGGTATTCCTGGATGACCCGGTTGGCGATGGCATCGGGAATGGCGCCTTCCAGACCGTAGCCCGGCTCGATGCGCACGCGCCGGTCGTCCTTGGCCACCACCAGCAGCACCCCGTCATCCACGCCCTTGCGGCCGATCTGCCACTGATCGAAGACCCGCGTGGTGTACTGCGCGATGTCCTCCGGCTGGGTGGTCGGCACCACCAGCACCTGCAGCTGGCTGCCCTTGCGCTGCTGCAGTTCGATCGCCTGCTGCACCAGCGCCTGCTTCTGCGCGGCATCCAGCGTGCCGGTGGTATCGACCACCGGCGAATCCAGCGCAGGAACCGGCGCCAGCTGCTGCGCATGCGAGGCCAGCGGCAGCCACAGCAGCAGGGCCAACAGCGCAGAGGCCAGGCGCATCGATCAGGTCCCCGGCTGCGGTGCCGGCTGCTGCTGCGGCGCGTTGCCGAAATCGACCGCCGGCGCGTTGGAGATCTGCGCTTCGTTGTCCACGGTGAAGTTCGGCTTGGTCTTGTAGCCGAAGATCTTGGCGGTGATCACCTGCGGGAACGAGCGGATGTAGGTGTTGTAGTCCTGCACCTGCTGGATGTAACGGCCACGGGCGACGGTGACCCGGTTCTCGGTACCTTCCAGCTGCGCCTGCAGGTCGCGGAAGTTCTGGTTCGACTTCAGTTCCGGGTAGTTCTCGGTGACCACCAGCAGACGCGACAGCGCGCTGCCAAGTTCGCCCTGGGCCTGCTGGAACTGCTTGAGCGAGGCTTCGTCGTCGGCATTGACGTTGATCTGGCCGACACGCGAACGGGCGTTGGTCACTTCAGTCAGCACGCGCTCTTCCTGGCTGGCGAAGCCCTTCACGGTCTGCACCAGGTTGGGCACCAGGTCGGCGCGGCGCTTGTACTGGTTGATGACCTCCGACCAGCTGGCCTTGACCGCTTCATCCTTCTGCTGGATGGCGTTGTAGCCGCAGCCGGAGAGCAGGGAGGCCAACAGCATCAGGGGCAGGACACGGGTGAACAGGCGCATGGCGGAGGTTCCGGGTGGGCTTGGCGCCGAGCATGCCATGGTTCGGGTGAAAGACCGGCCATCGGGCGCCGCCCCCTCCGCGGTGGTTGTTTGCTGGTTCTCTGGGGGTGGCCGGGAGGGTGGGTTGGCTGGGGGGCGCTGCAAGTACGTCCATGTAAGCTCGATCGCCGCATCCATGCGGCTCACGCCCCCAGCCAACCCACCCTCCCGGCCACGGACAATTTCCTGCGCACCGCGGGAAGATCAAAAGAAAAAAACAAAAGCAAAAGCCGGTTCTTCAGGCATTCGTGTCGACCAAGGTCGACACCTACCGGACCCACCCCGCCAACCCACGGAATGCAGGCTCTTGCTGTTGCTCTGGATTCTGCGGGTGCAGGGCTGCAAGCCCTGCCGGAACCCCACATCACTCAACAAGCCTCAGCCACCGCAGTGCGCGGACGCCCCAGCCATGCCAGCAGCAACCCCGAGGCCGCCAGCAGGCCACCGGCCACCGGAATCGCGGCGTAGCCCAGGCCCGAACTGATCACCGCACCGCCCAGCGCCGCACCCACGGCATTGCCCAGGTTGAACGCACCGACGTTGATCGACGACGCCAGTCCCGGCGCCTCGCTGGCCGCCTGCATCACCCGGATCTGCAACGGCGGCACGATGGCGAAAGTCGCCGCACCGAACAGCAGCACGCCCAGCGCCGCCGTGGCGTGATTCATGAAGGCCAGCGGCAGCACGAACATCAACACGGCCAGGACCGCCAGCAGGATGCGGGTGGCGCCATCCAGCGACCAGTCGGCCATGCGCCCGCCGATGCCGTTGCCGAAGGTGAAGCCGATGCCGATCAGCGCCAGCGACATCGCAATGAAGGCGTTGGACGCGCCGGTCAGCTCGGTCAGCACCGGCGCCACGTAGGTATAGAGGGTGAACATCGCGCCGGCGCCAAGCACGGTGGTAGCCATTGCCAGCAGCACCTGTGGCTGCAGGATCGCTCTCAGTTCGCGGCGCACGTCCGGGCGCGGCCCCGGCGCTGATGCAGGCAGCGCGAGGCCGAGCGCGGTGATCGCGACCAGGCCCAGCACCGCAGTACCGGCGAAGGACAGACGCCAGCCCAGCTGCTGGCCCACCCAGGTGGCCAGCGGCACACCGCCGATGTTGGCGATGGTCAGGCCCATGAACATGGTGGCCACGGCGGCAGCCTGCTTGTCCTTCGGCACCAGGCTGGCGGCAACCACCGCACCGATGCCGAAGAAGGCACCGTGATTGAGGCTGGTGACCAGACGCGACAGCAACAGCAGGCCGTAGTTCGGGGCCAGTGCCGAGAGCAGGTTGCCGACCACGAAGATCGACATCAGCAGCATCAGCGCGGTGCGCTTGCCAAACCGTCCCATCAGCAGGGTCATCACCGGCGCGCCCAGCATCACGCCCACGGCATAGGCGGTGATCAGCATGCCGGCGGTGGGAATGTTCACGCCGACGCCGTCGGCAATGACGGGCAGCAGGCCCATCGGAGCGAATTCAGTGGTGCCGATGGCGAAGGCGCCGACGGCAAGGGCCAACAAGGCGGCTCTGGAGTTCATGGGGTCATCCTGCATGGGGCAGGTCCTGGAAAAGAGCGCGTAGCCTGCGCGCTTTGCTGCCGCGGATTAAGCCTCGCCCCGGGAAAACACTGTTGACCTCAATTCACAGCTGGCGGGAACCTCCCCGCCGGGCATGGACCGGCGAGCCCAATGGGTCCCACAACGCAGAACCCCCGGCCAGGCCGGGGGTTCTGGGTGACACACGTGCCAGTGGCGCGCTTACCAGTCGCCGGCGCCCGGCACGTGGTGCTCGCGTGCGCGGCGGCGCATCAGCAGGTTCAGCCACTCCACCAGCACCGAGAAGCCCATCGCGGCATAGATGTAGGGCTTGGGCACGTGCACGTCCAGGCCGTCCAGGATCAGCACCGCACCGATCAGCAGGATGAAGGCCAGCGCCAGCATCTTCACGGTCGGGTTGGCGTCGATGAAGCGGCCCAGCGGGTTGGCGGCCAGCAGCATCACCATCACCGACAGCAGGATGGCGGCAACCATTACCGGGATGTGATCGGCGATGCCGACGGCGGTGATCACCGAGTCCAGCGAGAACACGATGTCGATGATGGCGATCTGCAGGATGACCATGCCGAATACACCCGAGGCCTTGCTGGTGGCCGGGTTCTCATCTTCGCCACCGGTGATCAGTTCCTTGATCTCCATGTAGCCCTTGATGATCAGGAACAGGCCACCGACGATCAGCACCAGGTCGCGGATGGAGATGCCCATACCAGCCACGGTGAACAGGTTGGCGGACATGTGCGCCAGATAGGCCAGCGACACCAGCAGGGCGATGCGGGTGATGCAGGCCACGGCGATGCCGAGCTTGCGCGCGAACGGGCGACGCTCTTCCGGCAGCTTGCTGACCGCGATGGAAATGAACACCAGGTTGTCGATGCCGAGCACGATTTCCAGTGCGCTCAGGGTGAACAGGGTCACCCAGGCATTGGGGTCGGCGAGGAACTCAAAGGACATGGAAACTCTTCAGGGCAGTGGGGGAATGGGGATCAGCCGTAATTGCCGGCCATTGCATGCGGGACCACAACCAGCGCCCAGCACAGAAGCACGTTCATCATCAGCACGAAGACCGCCGCCGAACCCATGTCCTTGGCGCGGCCGGCCAGCTCGTGGATCTCGCTGCCGTAACGTTCGATCACCGCCTCGATGGCCGAGTTGGCCAGTTCCATCGCCAGCACCAGCAGCATCGAGCCGATCAGCAGCGCGCGCTCTACCGGGGTCTGGCCCAGCCAGACCGCGACCGGGGTCAGCAGGATCAGCAGGTAGACCTCCAGCCGGAACGAGGACTCATGCAGCCAGGCGGCGCGCAGGCCCTGCCAGGACCAGCGGGCGGCCTGGAAGATGCGGCGCGGGCCGCGGGGCAGATGGCCGAACTGATCAGCCACGGGTGGAACATCCAGCAACAGGGGCGCGGCGCAGCGACCGCTCAGACGCACGGCAGGGAATCATGGGTGCACAGGGATAGGCAGATGGCCGCCATTTTGCCACAAGGCCGCCAGCCGCATCCCGGCACCGGCCCGGTGAATGGACTGCCAGGGGCAAGCCCCGGCCCGCCCCAGCTTCTATGATGGCTTTCCCCTTCCCTGCTGGAGCGCCTGATGTCCCGTCGCCGTACCTGCCTGCTGATGCTGGGCCTGCTGACCGCCGCCCCCCTGGCCCAGGCGCTGAGCCCGGCCAAGCCGCCGCGCGTGCCCGAGCAGGTCTCCAACGTGGCCTGGGCCGGCGACATGGCCCACTTTGCCAGCGCCGACCAGGCCAGCCCGCCGCCACAGGGTGGCATCGAGTTCATCGGCAGCTCCTCGATCCGCTTCTGGGAGAGCCTGGCAGCCGACTTCCCCGGCCAGCCGGTGTTCAACCGTGGTTTCGGCGGCTCGGAAGTGCGTGACAGCACCTGGTATGCCGACCGCATCGTGGTGCCGTATGCACCGTGCAAGGTGTTCTTCTACGCCGGTGACAACGACCTCAACAGCGGCCGCAGCGCCGTGCAGGTGCGCGACGATGTGGTTGCCTTCGTGCAGCGCGTGCATCGCGACCTGCCGAAGACCAAGGTGGAGTACCTGTCGATCAAGCCAAGCCCGTCGCGCGCGCACCTGCTGCCGGCGATCAACGAGGCCAACACGCTGATCAAGGCAGCCCTGGCCAGGCTGCCCAACACCGGTTTCACCGACGTCTACACGCCGATGCTGGGCGCCGACGGCCAGCCGGATGCGTCGCTGTTCCGCGAGGACATGCTGCACATGACCCCGGCCGGCTATGCGATCTGGACCAGGGCGCTGGCGCCGAAGGTAAAGTGCGATTGAAGAAGGCTGCGGCCTCGCTCCGGTAGATGCCAACCTTGGTTGGCATGGGGCACCGGCATGAATCCTGTTGAAAGCGCCGACCAAGGTCGGCATCTACCGAGGCAGCAGGTGCCGCGTCAGCGGAACACCACCGTGGCCTCGGTGCCCTGACCCGGCTCGCTGGCCAGGCTGACCTTCCAGCCGAAGCGGTCGCACAGCCGGCGCACGATCGACAGGCCCAGGCCGGTACCCTGCGGGCGGCTCGGCTCGGCGCGGTAGAACGGCTCGAAGGCCCGCGACAGTGCGTCGGCCGACATGCCGATACCGGTATCGCGCACCACCACCCGATCGTTGTGCACATGCACGTCGATGCGCCCCTCATCGGTGTAACTGCACGCGTTGCGCACCAGGTTGCTGACCACCACCTGCAGCACCCGCGGCGGCGCATGCAGCTGCACCGGGCCATCGCTGTGCAGATGCACCGACACCGGGCGCGTACCCAGCAGTTCGTTGGCGTTGTCCACTTCGTAGCGGACAATGTCATTGACGTCGAACAACTCGACCTGGGGCTCGACGTCGGCCTCGCGGGCCAGGATCAGGAAGGCATCGATCACCGCCTCCATGTCACGGCCGGCACGCTGGATGCGCTGCAGGCTGCGGCGCAGGCGCGGCTCCAGGCTGTCATCGCCCAGCGCCATGTCGCTGGCCACGCGGATGACGGTCAGCGGTGTGCGCAGTTCATGGCTGGCATCGCGGGTGAAATTGCGCTCGCGCGCCACGTGCGCGCTGACCCGGTTGGCCAGCGAATGCAGTGCGGCCGCCAGCTGGCGGGTTTCGCCCTGCATGTCCGCCGGCAGCTTGTTCGGCTCCAGGTCGGCCGCCTCCGGGTGGCCCGGGTCCCAGCGCGAGACGCGTCGCGCCAGCCAGTTCACCGGCGATACCAGGCGCTTGGAAGCACGATAGGTGACCCAACTGGCGCCATACACCGCCAGCAGGGTCAGCAGCACCGGCACGATGCCGAACCAGAACGCCAGCATTTCCGCGCGCGATCGCAGGAACACCAGGTACAGGCGGCCGGCCGGGCGCACATCGACCAGCACCAGCTGGTCGTCCTTGGGCAGTTCGTGGAAGCCGGGCTCCAGGTTGCGCAGATTGGCCGGCAACGACAGGGCCGACTGCCCGCTTTCCAGCAGGTAGCCACGGATGTTCTGGGTGTTGGGTGGCGGCTGCACCGGCGAGGCCTCGTGCAGCGTCCAGAAGTACGCCGCCTCCTCGCGCAGGGCGGCGCCGACCAGGCTGTGCTTGATCACCAGGGAAACCAGCCACGCACCGAGCAGGATGCCCAGGCTGGCCAGCACTGCCTGCAGGATGAAAGCGATACGGATCTTGCGCGGCAGGCCGTGCGGCATTGCGGGGTCCCGGTCAGAGCGCTGCGATTATAGGCAGCGCACCGCGCCGTTGGGATGCACGGGCGATGACCGGCGGCACTGCCGGACGGTCATCCCCTGCCCTTGTGCCTGGCCGCAGCCCGGCCCGGCCTGCGGCTGCACCGGCGCGGGCCTGCTCAGGCCATCGGCTGGGCGATGTCGGCAATGCGGTAGCCGGCACTCTGCACGGTATGCAGCAGCGGACGGTCGAACGGCTTGTCGATGATCTTGCGCAGGTTGTACAGGTGGCTGCGCAGGGTGTCCGAATCCGGCAGGCCGTTGCCCCAGATCTCGCGTTCGATCTCCTGGCGGGTGACCACGCGCGGCGATTCGCGCATCAGGATGGTCAGCAGGCGCAGGCCGATCGGCGACAGCTGCAGCTCGGTACCGGCACGGGTGGCACGCATGCTGACCGGATCGAGCACCAGGTCGGCGACCTTCAGCACTTCCGAACCCACCTGGCGACGCTCGCGGCGGATCAGCGCGCGCAGGCGGGCTTCCAGCTCCTGGATCGCGAACGGCTTGGTCAGGTAGTCATCGGCGCCGAAACCGAGGCCGGTGAGCTTGTCGTCCAGCGTGTCGCGTGCCGTGAGCATCAGCACCGGGGTGGACTTGCGCGCATCGTTGCGCAGGCGACGGCACACTTCGATGCCATCCAGGCGCGGCAACATCAAGTCGAGCACCACGACGTCATAGCTGTTTTCCGCCGCAAGGCGGTAGCCATCCAGGCCGTCCTGTGCATAGTCGACTTCGAAGCCGCGACCTTCCAGGTATTCCCCGATCATCTCGGAGATGTTGCGGTTGTCTTCGACCACCAGCACCAAGCCGGAGGTCTCCTTCGTCTGACGCATGTGATTCCCTCTAACTTCAGCTTTGTGAAACATGCCGGATCGACGGTGGACGCGATGTGAAGTTCCGTCAAGAGGTAAACAAACGGTTCAGAGCAGCGGTCTGAGCAGCGGCCAGACGTTGTCCAGCACCTTCGGCTGCGCCTGTGCGGTCGGGTGCAGCCCGTCGGCCTGCATCATGCCCGGCTGCAGGGCCACGCCCTCCAGCAGGAAGGGCAGCAGCGGCACCTTGTACTGCGTGGCCAGCGCCTTGTAGGCCGCCGCCAGGCGCTGGCGATAGGCTGGCCCGTAATTGGGCGGCACGTCGATGCCCAGCAGCAGCACCTTGGCACCGGCCTTCTGGCTGGCCTGCACCATCTTTTCCAGGTTGCCCTGCACCTGCGCCGGGGTCAGCCCGCGCAGTGCGTCATTGCCGCCAAGGGCAATCACCACCACGGTCGGCTTTTCCCTCGCCAGCAGGCCCGGCAGGCGGGTCAGTGCGCCGGCGGTGGTCTCCCCGCTCATGCTGGCGTTGACGATGCGCGCCGGTGTTTTCGACTGCTGCCTGACCCGCTGCTGCAGCAGGCTCACCCACCCGGCGTCGGCAGGGATATTGTGGGCAGCACTGAGGCTGTCGCCGAGCACCAGCACGGTGCCGGCCGGACCTTTGGCACAGGCCAGCCCGGGCAGCAGCAGGAACCCTAGCAGCAGCACCATCATCGCGCCGGCTCGCCGGCTCCATCCCGTCTTGCGCATTGGAGTCTCCTCATCGACAGCCTGTCCCCCCGAAGCGCGTCCGTTGCCATCGCCGTCGACCAGGTCGGCAAATCCGTGCAGGGCCCGGAGGGTGAAGTCCACATACTGGACAACATCACCCTGACCGTCCATGAAGGGACCAGCGCGGCCATCGTCGGCGCCTCCGGTTCCGGCAAGACCACCCTGCTCGGCCTGCTGGCCGGGCTGGACCTGCCCAGCCGCGGCCGCATCGCGCTGGCCGGCCAGGACCTGGCGGCGCTGGACGAGGAGACCCGCGCCCAGCTGCGCGCGCGTGAGGTCGGCTTCGTGTTCCAGAGCTTCCATCTGCTGCCGGCACTGACCGCCGCCGAGAATGTCGCGCTGCCGCTGGAACTGGCTGGGCGCGAAGACCGGGCGCGGGTGGAAGAAGTGCTGGCCCAGGTCGGCCTGGCCCATCGCGCCCGCCACTATCCGCGCCAGTTGTCGGGCGGCGAGCAGCAGCGCGTGGCACTGGCACGTGCCTTCGTCACCCGCCCGCGCATCCTGTTCGCCGACGAACCGACCGGCTCGCTGGACCACGCCACCGGCCAGCACATCAGCGACCTGCTGTTCGAACTCAACGCCGGCAGCGGCACCACCCTGGTGCTGGTCACTCACGACCTGCGCCTGGCCCAGCGTTGCCAGTACATCCACCGCATCGACGACGGCCGCCTGCTGCCGGTCGAGCGTGGGGCGCAGGCATGAACCTGCTGCGGCACGCGTGGCGCGCGCTGCGCCGCGAGGCGCTGGCCGGCGACCTGCTGACCGTGTTCGCCGCGCTGGTGCTGGGCGTGGCGGTGATGACCGCGGTCGGCACGCTGGTGAACCGGGTCAACCTGGCACTGACCGGCAGCGCAGCGGAAATGCTTGGCGGCGACCTCGGCATCGCCGGGCGCGATGACCCGCCGCAGGCGTTCGCCGACGAGGCGCAGCGGCGCGGACTGGCCTATACCCGTATCGCCAGCTTCGGCAGCGTGCTGTTCAACGCTGATGCCAGCCAGATGGCCAGCATCAAAGCGGTGCAGGCGGGCTATCCGCTGCGTGGCACGCTGCGGGTGCGGGCCACGCCCGGGGGCGCCCTGATCGACAACGCCGGCATGCCGGCCAAAGGCCAGGCCTATGCCGACCCACGCCTTCTCCAGGGCCTGGGACTGAAGGCCGGTGACGACCTTGAATTCGGCGCTGGCACGCTGCGCATCGCTGGCATCATCGAGGCCGAGCCGGACAGCGGCGGCGACCTGCTGACGCTCTCGCCGACCCTGCTGGTCAACCGCGCCGATGTGGAAGGCACCGGCCTGCTCGGCCCCGGCAGCCGCATCAACTACCGGCTGATGTTCGCCGGGCCGGCCGACCAGATTGCCGCGCTGCGCCAGTGGTTGCTGCCGCAGGTGAAGGGACTGCGCCTGCTGAGTGTGGACGACACCCAGCGTGGCGTGCGCCAGGCGTTCGACCTGGCCGGGCGCTTCCTCGGCCTCAGCGCGCTGCTGGCGGTATTGCTGGCCGGAGTTGCCACGGCGCTGGCGGCGAACCGCTTCGCCCTGCGCCGCATCGACCAGGTGGCGATCCTGCGCTGCCTGGGCGCGCGCCAGCGCGACATCCTGTCCGGTCTGGCACTGCAGCTGCTGATGCTGGCGGTGCCGGCCTGCGCACTCGGCATCGGCCTGGGCATGGCGGCGCAGGAGGGCCTGGTGCAGGTGCTGGGCAGTCTGGTGCCGCAGCGCCTGCCGCTGCCCGAGGCAATGCCTGCGCTGACCGGTGCCGGCATCGGGCTGTTGCTGCTGTTCGGCTTCGGCCTGCCGCCGCTGCTGCGCCTGCGCGGGGTGCCGCCGATGCGGGTGCTCAACCGTTCCTTCGCCGCCCTGCCGCCGGCCTCGCTGCTGGCCTACGTGGCTGCCCTGGCGGCCAGCCTGCTGCTGGCGGTGCAGGTCACCGGTGATCTCAAGCTGGCGCTGTGGGTGCTGGGCGGGTTGGCCGCGCTGGCGGTGGCGGCCGGCGTGGTCGGCTTCGTGCTGCTGCAGCTGCTGCGCGGCCTGCAGCACCGCCTGCATGGCCACTGGCGGCTGGGTCTGGCCGCGCTGACCCGGCGCCGGATGCTGGCGGTGATGCAGCTGGTGGGGCTGTCGCTGTCGCTGTGCGCGCTGTTGCTGCTGGCGGTGACCGGCCCCGGCCTGCTGCAGCAGTGGCGCGAGCGACTGCCCGCGGATACGCCGAACTACTTCCTGATCAACATCCAGCCCGAACAGCGCGACAGCGTGCTGGCCGCACTGCGTGGACTGGGTGCCAACGACGCCAGCATCGAACCGATGGCCACTGGCCGCCTGATCGCGATCAACGGCAAGCCGCCGCTGCGCGTGGACCGCTCGCCGGAACAGAACGGGCAGCCGGCACAGGGCGAAGGCCAGCGCGATGACGACGACGAGAACCGGCCGTTGAACTTCAGCTGGCGCAGCAGCTTCCCGCCGGCCAACACACTGGTCAACGGCACCTTCTGGAAGGCAGACAGCACCGCCGCCGAAGCCTCGGTGGAAATCGGCTGGGCCAAGCGCTACGGCGTGCATCCCGGCGACCGCATCACCATTGCGGTGGGCGAGCAGGAACGCGAGTTCACTGTCACCAGCGTGCGCAAGGCCGACTGGAACACTTTCCGTCCGAACTTCTTCGTGCTGCTGAACCCGAATGCGGTGGGCGATACGCCACACAACCTGCTGTCGGCATTCCATCTACCGGCCGGCAAGGCCGCCGGACTGGGCGAGCTGGTACGCGCGCAGCCGAACCTGTCGTTGCTGGACGTGGACGCGGTGATCTCGCAGGTGCGCGATGTGATGGAACGGGTGGCACAGGCGGTGCAGCTGGTGATGGTGTTCAGTCTGCTGGCCGGCGTGCTGGTGCTGCTGGCCGCGCTGCAGGCCACGGCGGGCGAACGACGCTACGACAGCGCGGTGCTGCGCACGCTGGGCGCGACCCGGCGCCAGCTGCGTGGCGCGGTACTGGTGGAATTCGGTGCGCTGGGCACGCTGGCGGCGTTGCTGGCGGTGGGCGCGGCCGCTGCGATCGGTGTGGCGGTCTCGCAGAAGGTGTTCGAGCTGCCGTTGCTGCCGCCGTGGCCGGGCCTGCTGATCGGCGGCGTGGTCGGCATCGGCTTGAGCCTGCTGGCAGGCTGGTGGGGTACGCGGGCGATCCTGCATACGCCACCGGCACTGGCCCTGCGCGAAGCCTGACGCGATCGTGACACGCTCGGGGGGGCGCTATGCTGCGCGCCCCACCCGATCAGATCGTCCGGAAGCGCGGAACGTTGCTCCCGCGCTCCCGATGTTCAAGGAATGAAGATGAAATACAGCCTCTGCCTGCGCATCCTTCTGGCCAGTTCCCCGCTGCTCACCGCGGTGCTGCCCGCGGGCGCCCGCGCGGCGGAGGGCTATGTTCCTGACGCGGTGCAGGCCTTCGTGCTGGAAACGGTGCTGGCCGATGAAGCGCAAGCCTTCCTCGAGGGCCACCCGACCTATCTGGTTCCGGCCAGCGTGTCACGCACGCGCAGCGATGCCGGTGTGGTGGCCGACCTGCGTGCTGAGTTCGACCGGTTCTACCGGGGCCAACCGAAGCCGAGAAAGGAAGTGGCGCACATGGCGATCCTCGTCGCACAGACCGCGCTGCTGCTGCCGGACCGTAGCGCCTGCAGCACGGATCGAGTGCGTTGCCACCAAGCTGTCATGGGCGTCCGCACCCGCGATGACGAGGCCAGCCTGCAGGCCACCTTGCGTGCGTTCCAGGACGCTGGGCTGGACCTGACCACCTTGAGTGGGCCGGCGTCCTGAGTGCATCGCATCCACGCATGGCGTGGATGCAGCGTGCGATCACCGATGGAGAGCGTGCCGAGCAAGCTCGGCACCTACCAGAAGCGGATATCCGGCACGGTAGATCCACGCCATGCGTGGATGCGGTGTGCGATCACCGATGGAGAGCGTGCCGAGCAAGCTCGGCACCTACCAGAAGTGGATATGCGGCACGGTAGATCCACGCCATGCGTGGATGCGGTGTGCGATCACCGACGAAGAGCGTGCCGAGCAAGCTCGGCACCTACCGGAAGCAGGGGTTGGTAGATCCACGCCATGCGTGGATGCGGCTCACAACGCCTGCTGCTTTGCCCAAGCCACGGTCGTATCCATCGCACGCTGTATTCCCGAAAGCGTTGTGAACACGCAGAGCTCGTCCTTGGCATTGTCATCCCCTACCCGGTTGTGGACTTCGGTGTAGTCCGGAGGGCTTTCGAAAATGACGATACGGACGATGTTGCCGCTGATCAGATGCTTGGCGGAGAAAATGGGGTTGGCTTCGCGGTCTTTCGTACCATCGACGAAGAACACGTTGTAATGCGGGCTGCGGAAGTCTTCAGCACGCAGATTGGCCGCCCGGATGCCGGCCGTGAACGCGTCGAGGAAATGCTGTTCGAGACGATCATGGACTGCGGATCGGGCAGGTAGGTTTCGAACACCTGGCGCTCTTCCACGAGCATCAGCGAACCTCATTTTCGACCAATGGAATCGCAAAGACACGAACCACGTCGTGACCTGGGGGACCATCAGTGCGGCTCTCGCAGAAGCGAAAGCCGGCGAGCATGCCAGCATCTTCGAACACGGAGCGCACGATGTCGATTTCAGCCGAAGCCGCCCTGTCGGATTCGTGCCGACGGTGGCTCCCGAACGCAACCCCTTCGGGGCCTGGATAATAGAAGACGCTTGGAAGCAGGATGCCCTCTTGCGCGTGCAGCTCGAAGTCGGTGAAGCTCAATGCGAGGAACATCTTCGCATCGGCTGAATCACGTGCACGACCGGAAATGCGGACTGTTGAAAGCACGTGACTGCAGAGACTGAGCAGATAGGCCGAGGTCCATCGAGGCCCAAGGCGCTCCAGCACTCCATCAATCCGACTCAAGCGCGAGACAAGTTCCACCTCCTCGAAGTCGTCGATTTCGAGATGGAAACTGTCGATGTCGTCACAGGCTTCGCCGGACAGCAGTTGGCTGCAGATTTCGGAGAGTTTCATCGACCGGCATGATCATGGGCGGAATGAACCACCCACCCTATCGCACACCCAACCTCCGAGCGGAGGTTTCGAGAGAATGTGGCGAATTACGTCAAAGCGATACGCATCAGGCGCCATGTAACGCGACCCCGAGCATGGATGCCACGTGCGATCACCGGCGAAGAGCGTGCCGAGCAAGCTCGGCACCTACCAGAAGCGGATACGCGGCGCTGCACCTGACCAGAGGATCCGCGCCATGAGTCGAGCAGGGCTCGACTTACTGGGCCTTTTCCACGTACTTGGCGAACACGTCGTCGATCTGCTTGTCCTTCACCTTCTTGCCGGCCTGGATCTCTTCGGCCTGGGTGAACATCGGGATGATCATCGCCATGCCGTCGATCTTGGTCTTCAGGTGCACGCCCGGGGCCTGGCCGAGGAAGCCGTCCCAGCGCTGGCGCACCTTTGCCCAGTAACCGGCGGTGGCCTTCCAGTAGTTGCGCGCCGGGGTGAAGTCGACCTCGGTGGTCTTCACGTAGTCGTTGAAGCCGAACTCGCGGGCGATCTCCACCTGGCTGCCATCGGCGTTGCGCTGCACCTTGGTGTTGAACTGCTCGTGGGTCCAGCCGTTCGGGGTCAGCGTGTGGCGGTTGACCACGGCCAGCGCGTTGTAGTCACTGCGCTTGGTGTACTCACGGCGCGGCAGCGGACGCCAGCTCAGGTCGCTGGTCCAGCTCGGCACGTTGTTGGTGTAGGTCCACGTGCCGGTGCCGCAATAGCGCGGTGCGTCGCTCACTTCGTATACGCACTGGGTCCAGGCGCCCTGGTTCACCGCCGCCGGAATGCTGCGCACCTTCCAGGTCTGGTCGGCACTGAACTCGAAACGGTTCGGTGCTTCGTACACCCAGTCCTGGCGCCAGTGCTTGGTGATGTGGCCGCTCTTCTCGTCCAGCAGCAGGTGCTGCAGCACGATGCGCTTCGGCGTGTCTTCGACCACGATGACCACTTCGTTGCCACCGCTGCGCATCGCCGGCGCACGCTCGTAGCCCGGCTTCAGCAGCACGGTCTCATCGAAGGCGAAGTCCACGGTGTACTCACCCTGCATGGCAAGGATGCTGTCGTGGTCACGGGCGATATCGGAGGGCTGCGCGCTGGCCACGCCGCTGGCGGCGAGCACAAGCAGGGCGCTGGCTGTCTGGAACTTCATCGGGGTCTTCCTTCGGGGTTGCAGATGCGTTGAGAGGCCGTCCGTGGCCGACAGGCGTTCCATCAGGAGTGGGTCACAGGCGGATCAGCGGCAGGTCGCCGGGAATCCGCGGCGCCGGACGCCGCGCGGCATCGGCACAGCAGCAATCGTCGATTGCCAGCTCGCCTTCAGCACCTTCCAGCCGTGCAATGCGGCGCGCGGTGGCTGCGCCCAGCGAGGACAGGGTCGACAGACTGGCGGCCAGCGTGCGGCCATCGTCGGCGGCATGCAGGCGCAGCGCGCACAGGCGCCAGCGCTGGCCACCCAGATGACCGGCCAGGCGCCGCCACAGGCGTTCGCCGACGCTGCCATCGCTGTCGTGCTCGGGCCCCGGCGGCAGCGCAGCCACCAGCCGGTCCCAGGCCAGGAAGTAGCTGTCCGGCAGCAGGTACAGGCGCCACACGCAGCGGCCGCGGCCATCGAGGAAGCACAGGCTTTCGCGCAGGCCTTCGCTGTCCACGCCCTGGCAGGCATGCACGCGTACGGCCTGGCGCCAGCCGCCCAGCTCGTTGCCGTCGGCGTGGTACAGGCACAGCACGGTGCCGAGCGTGGCCAGCTGTGCCGGGGTCGGCCAGGCCGCGCTGTACGGCGCGGCGATGGAGTCATTCCTGCGTGCGGACAGTGCTCGGCTCATGAGGTCACCAGGAAACGGCAAGGCTGGCGGAGAAGGTGCGGCCCGGGCTGCTGAAACGATCGCTCAGTGCGCGGTTGGTGATCAGGCTCGGGGTGATGGACGACCATTCGATGTAGCGCTTGTCGGCCAGGTTGAACACGCCGACATTGAAGGTCGCACCCGGTGCGAAGTTCCAGTGCGCCATCAGGTCCAGCACGCCGTAGCCGGCCGGCTGGTAGACAAACGACGCCGGTGCGTTCGGATTGGTCTGCGCCGCCGGCGGCGGCAGGCGCTTCTTGCGCTGCACGAAGGTGCCGGCCAGTTCGACGCCCCAGGTATCGGTGTCGTACATCAGGCCCAGCGTGCCACGCAACGGATCGACCGAGGCCAGCGGTTCGTCATCGGTCCGGTTGTCACCACGCGACCAGGCCAGCGCACTGCGCAGCGCCCAACCCTTCAGCGCCGGGCTGAGTTCACCGAACTCGATGCCGGCCTTCATTTCCGCGCCATAGATGCGCGCGTCGGCGATGTTCTGCGACTGGAACACGGTCAATCCCTGTGCGTTCCTGCCGGTATCGACGTTGGACTGGATGAAATCCTTGTAGTCGTTGTAGTAGCCGCTGACGCTGACGTACGCCGCCGGTGCGATGAAGCGCAGGCCCAGTTCGTAGCCGTCGCTGGTTTCCGGCTTCAGGTCCGGGTTGGCGATGGCGGTATAGCGGAAGGCAACATTGGTCAGGCCGATGTTGACGTCGTTGTACGGCGGCGAACGGAAGCCACGCGCATAGCCGGCGAACAGCGACCACTGGTCGGTGAAGCGCCAGACCATGCCCAGCTTCGGCGACACGCTGGTCTTCTTCAGCTGCGCCACGGCCGTGGTCGGGTTGTCTTCGGCGAAGATGCTGTCCACTTCCGGCTTCAGCTCGTAACGGTCCACGCGCACGCCCGGCACCAGCGACAGCTTGCCGTCGGCCAGGCGCATTTCATCCTGCGCGTACAGGCCCAGCTCGGTGGTCTTGCTGATCGGGAAGTCACGCACCGGGAAGGTGTCGGGGGTAACGGTGTTGCTGACCACACCGGCACGGTTGACCTGGTAGCCGTCGCGCTTCTGGCGGATCTCGGTACGGGTGCCTTCGAAGCCGTAGGTCAATGCGTGCTCGACGCTGCCGGTGCTGAACGCCTTGTTGAACTGCGCCTGCAGGCCAAAGGCATGCTGGTCGAAGGAGAACACGCGGTGACGGCGGCTGCCGTCGGTGCGGGTCTCGTCGGTCTGCTGCCGCGTTTCGCTGTTCTGCGCATACACCTGCCAATGCAGGCTGTCGGCGAACGGCTGGTCCAGCGCATCCATTTCGTGGGCAAAGGACACGCGGGTACGCTTCTGCGTGTCGTGGGACTTCATGCCAGTAGCCGCAGCCATCGCGCCGGGGCGCGGTGCAACGCTGGCAATCGCCGACAACACATTGGTATCGGTGGTGTCTTCGTTGCCTTCCACGGTCAGGCGGAAGCGCTGGTCTTCGCTCGGTGCGTAGACCAGCTTGCTGAGCAGGCTGCGGCCGTCGCGGTCCTGCGGATTGGACGCCGTACGGGTGTCGTTGTCGCTGCGCACCGTGCCCTTGTTGTCCGTTTCCTGGCCCTGGTGGTGGTTGACGTTGACCAGGCCGCTCCAGTGGTCGCCACCAAAGGCGGCGGTGGCACCGCCGAGCAGGCCCTTCCACTCACCGTCGTAGCCGAACTTCAGGCCGAAGTAGCTGTTCTTGCCGTCCTTGAGGTAGTCGGCCGGGTCCTTGGTGACGAACGCCACCACGCCGCCCAGTGCATCGGAGCCGTACAGCGAGCTGGCCGGGCCGCGCACGATCTCCACGCGCTTGAGCGTATCGAGGTCGGTGAAGTTGCGGTTGGAACTGGCGAACGAACCGATGTCGAACCGGGTCGGCATGACGATGCCATCGGTCTGGATGCGCACACGGTTGCCGTCCAGGCCACGGATGCGGAAACCATCCAGGCCGAAGCGGGTCGCGCTGCGGGTGACCGACAGGCCCGGCTCGTAGCGCACCAGATCCTTGATGTCCTGCACCAGGTGCCGGTCCATCTGCTCACGGTCGATGACGTCCACGGTGGCCGCCACGTCGCTCACCGCCCGCTCGGTGCGGGTGGCGGTGACCTGCACCCGGTCAAATTCGCGCGCGTCGGGCGCAGCGGCGGCAGCAGCGTGGGCGGACAGCGGCAACGCCATCCAGACAGCAAGACACAGGGCGGTATGGCGGGTCATCGGGTTCATTCGGTCAGGCAGGGGAACCCCCGGTTACCGGCACACCCGGAAGGTGCACGCGGTAGACCGAGGGGGAGAGAGCGGGAGCGGACGGGTCGCCCACCCTGTCGGCGCTGCCGGCAGGAGGGAGGGAGGCGGGCGACCAGGCCGCGATTACTTGGTCAGGATCAGCTTGTCGTTGCTGGTGTGCCGCAGGCGATAGAAGCGGTCGCCGTGCTGGATCAGGATTTCACGACGGCCCTTGAGCAGGGCTTCGCTGTCGATGACCTCTTCCGGCGGAACGACGCGGACCGGTCGATCGCGGAGGGTCAGCGTTTCGGGGCGCAGCAGTACAGGTTGAGCATTCATGAGCATCTGGACTCGTGCGAGGGACGAGTTAAATGATAATGATTCTCAGTTGACAATCAACAACCATTCTCAATTTCATTGATGAGATTAATGATCGAATTCAGGAATTCGATAGGCGACGTCAATCAAATGGCAGTTAGGTGTGTAGAGTCGACTGTTTTTGGACAGGGGTTTGGTAAAGGCCACGGCTAACAACAGAGAGCCACCACGCTGTGCGGCGGCCCGGGGCCTAGTTCCGCCGCCGGGTGTCGGTGAAGGCAGTCGACTAACAGTCGACTCCACCGAGGCCCGAACCCGAGCCGGCCCGACCGAGGCCCCGAGGCCCGGTCGGCCCCGGGGTTCAGGCGAAGACGGCTTCGACCTGGGCCCAGCCGGCCGCATCGACCTGCTCCAGCACGTCCAGCGCCTGCAGGTTCTGCAGCAGCTGGCTGACCCGGCTGGCGCCGAGGATCACGCTGGAAACGTTCGGGTTGCGCAGGCACCAGGCGATGGCCAGCGTGGCCGGGGCATGGCCCAGCGCGCGTGCCACCTCGCTGAAGCGCCGCACCTGGCCCAGGCGGGCCCCGGCGTCGGCCCCCAGCACCAGGTCCTGCAACCACTCCATGCCTTCCCGCCCCAGCCGCGCATCGGCCGGGATGCCCTGGTCGTACTTGCCAGTGAGCAGGCCCGAGGCGAGCGGCGAGAAGATGGTGGTGCCCAGGCCGGCACCCGCATACAGCGGCGCGTACTCGACCTCGACCCGCTCGCGGTGCAACAGGTTGTACTGCGGCTGCTCCATCGACGGGCCCTGCAGGTTGCGCGCCTCGGCGATGTCCAGCGCCTGCTGGATCTGCGCCGCCGACCACTCCGAAGTGCCCCAGTAGAGGATCTTGCCCTGCCGTACCAGGGTATCCATGGCGTGCACGGTCTCGGCGATCGGCGCGTCCGGATCCGGGCGGTGGCAGTAATAAAGGTCCAGGTAGTCCACCCGCAGGCGCTTGAGCGCGGCATGGCAGGCGTCGGTCACGTGCTTGCGCGACAAGCCGCGCTGGGTCGGCCGCGGGTCCTTGGCACTGCCGAAGAACACCTTGCTGGACACGCAGAAACCGTCGCGCGGCAGTCGCAGGTCGGTGATCACGTCGCCCATGACCTGTTCGGCACGGCCGTTGGCATAACCCTCGGCGTTGTCGAAGAAGTTGACGCCATGATCCCAGGCGGCGGCCACCAGGTTGCGGGCCTCATCGCGCGGGACCTGGTCGCCGAAGGTCACCCAGGCGCCGAAGGACAAGGCGGAAATCGGCAGGCCGGTGGAGCCCAGGCGACGGTATTGCATGCGAATCTCCTGCTGCGGGCCCGCATCCGGGCCGGGATCGAACCCCATTCTACCCGCCGCCGCCAGCCGCAGGCCCTTGCCGTTGCTGGCCTGATCGGTACCGTTGGCCGCGCACACGCTGCTTTTTCTTGCCCCGGCCCCTGCCCTGCACTAGGCTTCCCGTTTTTCGCGACGCCCCAGGGGAGTCACTCACATGGTCGAAGGTTTGGGCAGGATCGGCTTCGGCCTGTTCGGGTTGGCGGTGCTGATCGGCATCACCTGGTTGTTTTCCAATAACAAGCGCGCGGTTGACTGGAAGCTGGTTGCCACCGGTATCACCCTGCAGATCGCCTTCGCGGCGCTGGTGATCCTGGTCCCGGGCGGACGCGACGTGTTCGACGCACTGGGCAAGGGCTTCGTCAAGATCCTCAGCTACGTCAACGAGGGCTCGGGCTTCATCTTCGGCTCGTTGATGGACACCAAGAACTACGGCTTCATCTTCGCCTTCCAGGTGTTGCCGACCATCATCTTCTTCTCTGCGTTGATGGGGGTGATGTACCACCTCAACGTCATGCAGGGCATCGTGCGCGTGATGGCCTGGTCGATCACCAAGGTGATGCGCGTGTCCGGTGCTGAAACCACCAGCGTCTGCGCCAGCGTCTTCATCGGCCAGACCGAGGCGCCGCTGACCGTGCGCCCGTACATCGCCAAGATGACCCAGTCCGAGCTGCTGACCATGATGATCGGCGGCATGGCGCACATCGCCGGCGGCGTGCTGGCGGCCTACGTGGGCATGCTCGGCGGTGGCGATCCGGCGCAGCAGGCCTTCTACGCCAAGCACTTGCTGGCGGCCAGCATCATGGCCGCGCCGGCCACGCTGGTCGTGGCCAAGCTGCTGATTCCGGAAACCGGCACCCCGCTGACCCGCGGCACGGTGAAGATGGAAGTCGAGAAGACCTCCAGCAACATCATCGACGCGGCCGCCGCCGGCGCCGGTGACGGCCTGAAGCTGGCGCTGAACATCGGTGCGATGCTGCTGGCCTTCATCGCCCTGATCGCGCTGCTGAACGCCCCGCTGACCTGGATCGGCGATGTGACCGGCCTGGCCGCCGCCATCGGCAAGCCGACCAACCTGTCGACCATCTTCGGTTACGTGCTGGCCCCGATCGCCTGGGTGATCGGCACCCCGTGGGCCGATGCCACCACCGTCGGTTCGCTGATCGGCCAGAAGGTCGTGATCAACGAGTTCGTGGCCTACACCGAGCTGTCGCAGATCGTGAACGGCCAGATCGCTGGCGTGAGCCTGTCCGAGGAAGGTCGCCTGATCGCCACTTACGCGCTGTGCGGCTTCGCCAACTTCAGCTCGATCGCGATCCAGATCGGCGGTATCGGCGGCCTGGCCCCGGAACGTCGCCACGACCTGGCCAAGTTCGGCCTGCGCGCGGTGTTGGGCGGTACCATTGCCACCTTCATGACGGCGACCATCGCCGGCGTGCTGACGCACTTCAGTTGAACCCTTGGTTGAGAAAAGATTCCCTATGAGCAGCAGTGTCGTTGTCGTCGGTTCCTTCAATGTCGATCACGTGTGGCGGTGCGAGTCGCTGCCGGCACCGGGTGCGACCATTGCCGGCCGTTACAGCACCGGCCCCGGTGGCAAGGGCTTCAACCAGGCCGTGGCGGCCTGCCGCGCCGGTGCCGACACGCACTTCGTGTGCGCGCTGGGCGACGACGCTGGTGGCGCCACCGCCCGTGAGCTGGCCGCGCAGGACGGCTTCGGTCTGATCGCCGAAGCCAGCAGCGAACCGACCGGCACCGCCGGCATCTACGTCGATGCCCGTGGCCGCAACACCATCGTGATCGGACCGGGTGCCAACGCCGCGCTGAGCACCGACTTCCTGCAACAGCAGCAGGCCCTGCTGACCGGCGCCAAGGTGGTGCTGGTGCAGCTGGAATCGCCGGTGCAGACCATCGAAGCGGCACTGGCCACGGCCCGCGAGGCCGGCGTCACCACCGTGCTCAACACCGCACCGGCCGACGCCCCCTCGACCATCGGCCTGCTCAAGCTGGCCGATGTGATCACCCCGAACGAAACCGAGTTCGCCGCCCTGCTCGGCCGCCATGTCGGTGAGCGCGTGGATGCCAATGACGTCGCCGCGCTGGACGGTGCCAGCCTGCATGCGCTGTGCCGCAAGCTGGTCGGCAACGGCACCGTGGTGGTGACCCTGGGTTCGGTGGGTGTGTTCGTGTCGCATGCCGACGAGAACCTGCGCGGCGATACCCAGCCGTACTACCGCGTGGGTGCCGAACAGGTGCAGGCGATCGACACCACCGGTGCCGGTGACGCCTTCAACGGTGCGCTGGCCGCGTCGCTGGCGCAGGTGGCCGACGCCCCGTTCGCCCGCCACGTGCGCTTCGCCAACCAGTTCGCCGGTCGTTCGACCGAGAAGGAAGGCGCTGCTGCGGCAATGCCGCGCTTCACCCCGGCCGACGTGGAAGTGAAGTAGATCCACGCCATGCGTGGATGGGAAGGCCCGGGTGCGCTGGCATCCGGGCCTTTCTTTTGCCCATTGTCCAGCTCTGCGACCGCCTGCCGCATTGCCCTCACCCCGCCCCTCGCCGAACATCCGCAGCTTCTCTGCACGGGCAGGACATGAACGGATTCCCTGGTTGCTGGTTGCCGCCGCCGGCAGTGCCATCGCAGCCTTGCTGCATATCGGCTGCATTGCCTTTGGGGCACCCTGGTACCGGTGGTTCGGCGCTGGCCAGCGCATGGTCCGGCTGGCACAGGCGGGGCATTGGTGGCCACCACTGATGACCGCCGGCATTACTGCCGTGCTGGTCGCCTGGACGCTGTATGCGCTGGCAGCCGCAGGCTGGCATTCGCCGCTGCCGGCCAGCCGTCCGGTGCTGTCGGGCATCGCCCTGCTGTTGCTGGTGCGCGCGGCGATGGGCTTCGGGCTGGCGCTGCTCCGGCCCGGCTACAACGGCCGGTACTTCTGGGTAGTCAGTTCACTGGCCTGCCTCAGCCTGGGGCTGGCCTTCGCGTTGGGTACCCGCCAGGCCTGGCAGAGCCTGGGGTAGCCGCCTACCATCGCCCGCCCTTGGGGGCGGCGGAAGCAACCGTCAAGCATCTGTTGATGCCGGTACGGCATGAGCTGGGTGCGGATCGGCCTGAACCGGAACGCCTACGACACGGCCGTACCGCCGCCCGCGCCCTACAATGGGCGCATGCAGATCGGCCCGTACACCATTGCCCCCAACGTCGTGCTGGCGCCCATGGCCGGCGTCACCGACAAGCCTTTCCGCCTGCTGTGCAAACGGCTGGGCGCGGGACTGGCCGCCTCGGAAATGACCATCAGCGACCCGCGCTTCTGGACCACGCGCAAGTCGATCCATCGCATGGACCATGACGGCGAGCCGGCACCGATCAGCGTGCAGATCGCCGGCACCGAGCCGCAGCAGTTGGCCGAAGCCGCCCGCTACAACGTGGACCACGGCGCGCAGATCATCGACATCAACATGGGCTGCCCGGCCAAGAAGGTGTGCAACGCCTGGGCCGGTTCGGCACTGATGCGCGACGAACAGCTGGTAGCGCGCATCCTAGAGGCAGTGGTCAATGCGGTGGACGTGCCGGTCACGCTGAAGATCCGTACCGGTTGGGACTGCGACCATCGCAATGGTCCGGTGATCGCGCGCATCGCAGACAACAGCGGTATCGCCGCACTGGCGGTGCACGGCCGCACCCGCGACCAGCACTACACCGGCCAGGCCGAGTACGCCACGATCGGCGAGATCAAGGCCGCACTGCGCATTCCGGTGATCGCCAACGGCGATATCGATTCGCCGCAGAAGGCCGCCTACGTCCTGAAGGAAACCGGCGTGGATGCAGTGATGATCGGCCGCTCGGCACAGGGCCGGCCATGGATCTTCCGCGAGGTGGCGCATTACCTGGCCACCGGCGAGGAACTGCCGCCGCCGTCACTGGCGGAAGTGCGCGACATCCTGCTTGGTCACCTGCATGCGCTGCATGCGTTCTATGGCGAGCCGCAGGGCGTGCGCATCGCGCGCAAGCACCTGGGCTGGTACGCCAAGGACCGGCCGGAGAATGCCGCCTTCCGCGCGGTGGTCAACCGTGCCGAAGATCCGGCCAGCCAGATCGCATTGACGACCGAGTACTTCGACCGCCTGATTGCCGGGGAACCGGCGTTGTCTTCGGCAGCCTGAGCGCGCCAGCCCCTCGTAACCCGCCCGACTGCCTTGATCCGTAGAGTCGAGCTTGCTCGACTGCTCCACACCGTAGAGTCGAGGGGGGGGGGCGGGGCGGGGGGGACGGAGGGCAGGACAGCCACGAGGCCCCCCCCGACCGCCGTGTCCCGCCCCCCCCCCCCCCCCCCCCGGCCCCCCCCCCCGCCCCCGGCCCCCCCCCCCCCCCCCCCCCCCTCGACTCTACGCGCCCCTTCCATTGATCACGCTCGACGCTACAAGAGCCCGCCCCCATGACCCCGCCGATTTCCTCCCCGACCTACCTGCACGGATTCTCCGGCACCGAGCAGCAGCGCCTGATGACCCAGGCCCGGCTGCTGGAATCGAGCATCTTCGGCCAGATCGACTACAGCGGCGCGCGTCGCCTGCTGGAAGTCGGCAGCGGCGTCGGCGCGCAGACCGAAATCCTGCTGCGCCGCTTCCCCGATCTGCACGTGACCGGCGTGGACCTGAGCGAAACACAGCTGGCCACCGCGCGCGAGAACCTGGCGCGCACACCGTGGTGCAGCGACCGCTACACCCTGCAGCAGGCCGACGCCGGCGAGCTGCCGTTCGAAGCACGCAGCTTCGACGCGGCGTTCCTGTGCTGGGTGCTGGAGCACGTGCCGTCACCAGCACGCGTATTGAGCGAAGTGCGCCGCGTGCTGGCCCCGGGTTCGCCGGTCTACATCACCGAGGTGATGAATGCCTCGTTCCTGCTCGACCCGTATTCGCCGCATATCTGGCGCTACTGGATGGCCTTCAACGATTTCCAGTACGACCACGGGGGAGATCCGTTCGTCGGCGCCAAGCTGGGCAACCTGCTGCTGGCCGGCGGCTTCCGCGACGTGCACACCGAGATCAAGACCATCCACCTGGACAACCGCGAACCGGCCCGTCGCAAGACGATGATCGCGTTCTGGGAACAACTGCTGCTGTCGGCTGCCGACCAGCTGTTGCAGGCCGGATCGGTGGACGAGGAAACCGTGGAAGGCATGCGTCGCGAGTTCCGCCTGGTGCAGAACGATCCGAACGCGGTGTTCTTCTATTCGTTCGTGCAGGGCCGCGCCACGGTGTATTGATTCGGTGGAGCCACGTCATGCGTGGCTGCCTTGGCCGATGCACCCCGCCATCCACGCATGGCGTGGATCTACTGATCAATGCACGGCGCTGTGGTCGGCCGCACCCGGCTGTGCTGCCGGCTGATGCCAGATCCGCTGCCACATCGCGGCCAACCGGCGTCCGACGTCGGCGCGTGCAGCCGGGCTGCTGTAATCCACCCGCACCTGCTCGGGCGTGATCGCCCGCCACTGCCCATCAGCCTGCTCGGCCACCGCGAAGTTGAAGGTGTAGTCCGGTTCCAGCCCCATACGCAGGTCGCTCAGCACCAGCCGGCCGTCCACCACCTGCGCACGCATGAAGCCACGATTGAACCACGTCAGCTGCTGCACCGCCGGGATGGCCTGCGCTTCGCGCAAGGCCTGCACGTTGGATGCGTGGCCTTCGAACTGCATCGGCCCGTGGTCGGCCACCAGCGAGCGGTCGCCCACCACGTAGCCGTTCGGCGTCATTGCCACCACGCGCCACAGCAGGGTGTTGAACGGCATCGGCACCGAGAAGCGCGGCGCATCGCCCAGGCCCATCGCCGCCAGGCTCTGCTGGGCAGCACGGTCGACCTGCGCCTTGGCGATCAGGCCCCAACCCAGGTAGGCACTGCTGACCAGCAACGCCACACCCAGCACCTTGCCAGCCCAGGGGCGGGCGCGACCAAACCAGGCCAGCACGCAGCCCAGCAGCAGCCATACCGTGTAGCCGAGATCGATGATGAAGACACTGGAACCCATGGCCGGGTGTGGGCGCAGCGGCCACCACAGCTGGGTGCCGTAGACGGTGAACGCATCCAGCATGGGATGGGTGACCAGCGCCAGCTGGATCGCCCAGAACCAGCGCACCGGTGACTGGGCGACGCGGCCATTGCCGAAGCGCTTGAACAACCACCAGATCAGTGCCGCCACCCAAGGCAGCACCAGCAGCGAGTGGCTGAAGCTGCGGTGTTCGATCATGTTCGCCACCGGGTCGGCGGCAGTGAAGCCGAGCCACAGGGCGTCGAGGTCCGGCAGGGTGCCGAGCGCGGCACCGGCCAGCAGGGCCGCACGGCGATGTCCGGGCGGGGCGATGGCAGCAGCGACGGTGCCGCCGAGCACGATCTGGGTCAGGGAATCCATGGGCCGATGCTAGCGGCTTGCGGGCGTGCCGTCTTGATGGCACAGCCGCTCGCGCTCTTTTGTAGAGTCGAGCCATGCTCGACTGCTGTACGCGGGGCAGTCTGAGAAGAGCAGTCGAGATCCTATGTTCGTGGTCAAGCCTGCTGGAAGCAGGCTTGACCCACCTTCAGCATGGCCGGATCGAAGTCCCGGCCGCTTTTGAAGACACCCCAGGCGATCCTGGCCAGCTTTCTGGCCAG
>NZ_JAWIRR010000039.1:0-36983 GCF_036320065.1 Stenotrophomonas sp. SMYL8 | reverse complement strand
TCCCGGCCTGCTTGGCGGCCTGCTGCACACCGCTGCTAGGCTGCTGCGGCGCTGGCCCCGGCGATTGTGGCGCGGCGCTGCCGCCCACTCGGGCACCTGCCGACGATGCGCCCTTGGCCGCCGCTTGGCCGCCAGTGCTTGCACCAAGGCCGGAAGCTGCCCCGCCGCCACCAGTTGCGGCCGCTGCGGGCGCACTGCCACCGGCAAAGCTGGAATTGATCGCAGCAGCCAGACCGCCACCACCAAGGCCACCTGCACCCGCTGCACCGCCACTACCTGCCGCGCCTAGAGCACCGGCCGCCGCCGGAGCGGCCGCCCCGGCCGTGGCGATGGTTGCAATAGCTGCCGCTGCACCGGCTGCACCGGCCGCTGCCATGCCACCGATGGCCGAACCGCCGCCCATTGAGGTGCCGCTAATCATGCCCGCGACCAGCTCGGGGATAGTCTTGGCCAGATAGGCGCAGACCAGAGCCAGCCCCACCATCGTCCACATGCTCGCGTCGTCGTGGTTGTAGGCCGCCTGCCACGTCTTCGCCGAGTCCACAATCAAGCCGACGATCAAGGTCAGGACGAACAGCTTGGCACCAACGGAAACGGCGTAACGCACGATGGCCAACGCATATTCGCGTGTCCACTGCGATGCACCGAAGCCCATAAACAGCACCGACGCATTGATGACCACGTAGGATTCGATGATCGTCAGGCCCATGAACGCCGCTATGAAGGCGAAGCACAGAAGTACCAGCAGCCCGGCCAGCGCGACCATCGTTGCCGTTAGCGGGTTCCACGTTTCTACGTCGCCAATAGTGTTGGCCAGCTCGATAGCCGTACCGAAAATGTCGCCGGGCCGGATTTGGGTATCACCTAACCCCGCCGCCGTCGCGCCCGCCGTTCGGAAGCTGTCCACCACTTTGTCGGCCCATTCTGCCGAGAACAGCAGGAGCGCGTAGAAGAAGCCAATCACCAAGATGAAGCGGATTAGCTCGCCGACAATCTCGCCGAAATCGGCCTGCCGGAACACCAGAGGCATGAACGTCCAGACGAACTGGATGGATGCCAGCAGCCAGAACAGCGTTTGGGCATAGCCTCGCAGCTTGCCATCCCACTGCGCCGCGCTGTTTTTCACCAGATCGAGCAGCCCGGTAAATGACCCGCTGGGATCGTGTAGGTTTGCTTGTGCCATCGCATCGGTCGAAAAGGCAAACGACGCGAGCAGCATCAGCACGACCCACAACATAAAGCGTTGCTCGCGCCGTGCCATAGCTCAGTACCCCTTATCGCGGCCAGTGTTGACCGGATCAACGTGGCGTAGGGTGTTTTTGCCCGGAGCCGGAGCCGGTGCCGGTTCGCAAGCGACCGGCTGCGGCTCAGGGGAAAACACGTTGAGAACGATGCTCGAACCGACGCCGCCGACGACTGCGGCGGCGATCAGGGAGGCTACGAACATCGACAGTTTGAGATTGAGCATTTAGTACCCCTTATTGCTGCCGGTCTGTGTGATGGTGCCGCTGCGGCGCTGCTGACGCAGGGCGTCATCGAGCTGGACGCGATCCTGCTGTTGCGCCATGTAGTTGCCCTGCATATTGATTTGCGTGGCGATCAGGTCGCGCAGCTTCTGGAGCTGCTGGACGTTCTGCGACGCGATTTCGTTACCCGCCTGAATCGCCTGCATACGGCCAGCGGCTGACTGCGAGCGGGCCACCATGCGGGCAAGCTGCGCGTCCTCAGACTCGAAAGTGCTGGTATTGAGGTTCGCCGCTTCCATCGCCGCTTTCACGTTGTCGCGGCCCTGTTCCGACCACTTTTCGTAGCGGTCGGGCATCGTGTTCGATGCCGGAGCCTTGGCCGAAGCCGCGGCCGAACTCAGGTACGACTGAAAGCCCGGAAACTGCATGTTGAACTCGGAATCCATGTTCTGGATTTTCCGGCCGAGCGCCTGCGAACGGGTGTAGATATTCGCCACGCTTTGCAGGTCGGCGGCGATGCTGCCGAACATCGAATTGGGCAGGCTCATGCCCTGCGTGACCATGTTCTGGTACTGCTGAATCTGCGTGCTCAGTTGCTCCGCAGTGTTCAGCGCAGTGTTGACGGCTTCGGCGTACTCGAACATCTGCTGATAGAACGTCGAGCAGTTCGAGCAGTAGATTGCATAAGCCGGTGTCGGAGCTGCGAAGAAACCGGCACCAAGGGCAACGCTGGCCGTCACGGCCGCCGAGAGAACGCCATTACGCAGCTTTACGCGAAAGATACTGTTCATAATCAACTCCTTTGTGTTGCAACCAAAAAAGCGGCCAGTCATCGCCGTGATCGGCGATCAGGTTCCGCACCTCCGCCAAGTCTTCCTTGTCGGATACCGCTACAAAGGCCTTGGTAAGAGGCCCCAAGCCCAGCTCGAACACACGGCGACCGAGCGGCGACTTGTAGTAATACTGCCGCTTGTACTGGCCGTTTTTCAGGATGCCGATTTCCTTGCTGTTCAGGCCAAACATGGCATAGAGGTCGGCCGGGCCGGGTGTCTCTTTGGTGCCATGCAGGTCGGCTTCCTTGTTCGGCAAGAGGATCTTCGTCGGGCACTGTTCCAGCAGCACATCGAGCAGCCCGGACTTGACCGCATCCGACAGGCTTTGCGTGGCCATGATGACGAGGCAGTTTTTCTTACGCAGCTCTTTGAGCCATTCGCGCAGCTTCTCGCGGAACACCGGATGACCCAGCATCACCCAAGCCTCATCGAGCGACAGCATGGCGGGCTGGCCATTCAGCGAACGCTCGAACCGGCGGAACAGGTACAGCAGCACGGGAATGGCGTTCGCGTCGCCCATTTTCATGAGGTCGTCAATCTCGAACACCGTGTAGTTGCTGATCTTCAACCCGTCTTCCTTGCCGTCGAGCAGGTGGCCCATCGACCCGGAAATGGTGTAGTGCGTCAGCGCGTCCCGCACTTCGGCATCCTGTACCGTCGTGACGTAATCGGTCAGCGAACGGAACTCGCGGGGTGCCTCGCGCAGCAGGTTCATGGCCCGGTGAATCTCGGCCTTTTGCTGCGGCGTCGGCGGCTTTTTGGCCTGCAACTCGTAGCAGGTCGCAATCCACTCCTCAGCCCACAGGGCTTCTGACTCGCTATCAATGTCCACCAACGGCGTCAGCGCCGGGGTGTCGGCCTCATCGTTGCCAATGTCGT
Organism: Stenotrophomonas sp. SMYL8; assembly: GCF_036320065.1. NCBI lineage: Bacteria > Pseudomonadati > Pseudomonadota > Gammaproteobacteria > Lysobacterales > Lysobacteraceae > Stenotrophomonas > Stenotrophomonas sp. SMYL8. Next base: position 33,805 of record NZ_JAWIRR010000039.1, on the reverse strand, counting down.
AGTGAACGCCGCCAGTCGCCTTGCACAGCGCATACAGCGAGCGCCCCTTGTCGAACGCCGTCACCGTGGCCGGTGCCGTGCTGCCATCGCGGCGGCGACGGCTGCGATAGCGCCGGAACTGCGCTTGCAGGGTGGCCAGCAAGGTCGATTTACCGGCCCCGGTCGGGCCGAAAATCAGGGTATGGCCAACGTCGCCGACGTGCAGGTTGAGACGGAACGGCGTTGCGCCGGTCGTTACCGTGTGCATCAGCGGCGGCGACCCGGCCGGGTACAGATCACACGGGTTTTCGCGCAGGCCGGGCCACACGCTGGCCAGCGGCAGCAGGTCGGCGAGGTTGAGGGTATGCACCAAAGGACGGCGCACGTTCGGGTAGGTCTGTCCGGGCAGCGAGCCAAGCCACGCTTCCAGCGCGTTGACCGTCTCGATACGGGCCGCGAAGCCCTTGCGTTCAAGCTCACGCTTGACGTAGCGGGCCTGTTCGGACAGGAAATTGCGGTCTTCGTGCATCAGCACCACGACCGGCGTGTAGTAGCCGTAAGCGACTAATCCCGATTTGGCGTCGTTGATAGCCACCTCAGTTTCCTGCGCCATTTTCAGGGCGTCGGTGTTAATCATGCCCTTCTGCGACTTGAAGACCTGCGACCAGAACCCGCGAATTTTCTGCTGCCACTTCAAGCGGTAGCGGTTGAGCGCGGCGACGGCTTCGTGCTGTTCAAGGAAGATGAACCGCGACGACCACCGATAGGACATTGGCAGGCCGTCGAGCATGTCGAGGATGCCGGGGAAGGAGTTGCCGGGGAAGCCTTCGATGGCCACGCACGAAATGAACTTGTTGCCCAGCTTCGGCGTGTCGCCCGGCCACAGTTCGGGATAGCCCAGCCACGCATCCAGATACATCGGGCAATCGGGGATGCGCAGCGCGATAGGCTCATTGGTCAGCACGTAGTGCAGGTAATTGCACAGCTCATCACTCTGGTAGGCCTCGTCGCCCTCGCCTACCGTGATGGTGCCCATGCGGCGCATGTGCATCAGATCGCCGAGGCCGTCTTGCAGGTCATCGAGCTTTTTCTTGAAGCCCAGCAACAGCCGGTCGGCCGGGTTGCTGTCGTCTACGCCGTCATCGTCGTAGACCAGTTCGCCCAGCTTGGAATCCCGCCGCGTCGGCGGCAGGTATTGCAGGACTAGCGCGTACTCGCTTTCAAACAGCGTATTTTCCTTGACGAAGGCCGCCCGACGCTCGGCGTCGATCAGGGCGGTAATCGGTTCAGGAAAGTGTGACTGCTCGGGGGCTGGATAGCCCGGCGAGGCCAAGCGCGAGGCGTCAGTCCATACAGCCCAGCCCGAACCGAACCGGGCCAGGTACTGGTTGACCAACGCGGTCAGGTAGTTGCGTTCTGACGTAGTGGCGGATGCTGCGTCGTCACCACGAAAGAAGAAACCAGCCATCAGCGAGCCGTCTTTGCCCAATACAACGCCCTCATCAACGAGGGCGGCATAGTTGAGCAGATCGGGCAAGCCAGCGGCCTTGCTACGGAAGGGTGCTAACGCAAGCATTCTCCGCTCCTTATCAGTAAATGCGTGGCGACTTGGCCACCCGATAGGGCCGCGAGAACGGCCCGTAATAGTGCCCATACTTGAGCTGGCGAATGTAGACCTTCGACATGTTCGGATCGGCCTTCGCCATCTTGCGCAGGGCGTAGACGCATACCAACCAGATCGCTACACCGATGACCGTGGCCACAAAGTTCAGGGCCGAAACGGTCAGGCCGCCCGCAACAAGCATGGAGAACAGCATCAATTCGCGTTCGCCCCCCATGATTTGCTGCGGGCGATGAAGCGCCCGGTGGAATGGCGTCAAACGACGCGATTCCATTACTTCCATCAGCGACCCCCTACCCCGGTCAGGGCTGCGGCGTGAGCCTTCGCGTAGGCGGCCACATCAGCGGCAGAGATTGCAGCGTCGTGCGGCACCACAGCGCCAGAGAACAGCGCACCAGTCAGCAGCGTGTTAGCGAAGACGATGATGCAGACCACCAGAACGACGTAGATGATGCGGCGGGTGAACTCGGAGACTTCACCGCCCCAGATCAGCGTTGCGCCGCACGCGATGATGCCGAGCAGCGCGATCACGAAGGCCACCGGCCCGCTGATCGACTGCTTGAGCTTGGTAAGCGGGCCTTCCCACGGCAGGCCTGCGCCGCCGCCTTCGGTTGCGTCAGCCGCGTGCGCCGGTTCGATGGCACCAAAGAGAAGCACCAAGAACAGAGCGGCCATCAGCCAGAAGTAGGGATTGGTCAGCACCGCACGCGCTTTGGACATGAAGGGAGAAGCCTTCGACGCCATTGGCGAAGCAGACAGAGCATTTGCGATCATGTGTTGGATTCCTATATCGGTTTAGTGAGGTATTGAGTGCCGTCGTGCCCTTCGACCGTGACGACTTCCTTGATCCGCCTCCCGCCTGCTGTTTTCTCAATCGAAACGATCAAGTCCACAGCCTCAGCGATCAGCGCGTGCATCGGCGCCTGCGTGGCCTCAGCCACTAGCTGTTCCATGCGGATAAGGCCCGCAGGTGCCGAATTTGCGTGAACAGTGGCGGCCCCGCCGGGGTGGCCAGTGTTCCAAGCCTTGAGCAAGGCCAACGCCGCGCCGTCGCGGACTTCGCCGACCAAAATACGGTCAGGCCGCAGGCGCATCGTTGCCTTGAGTAGCCGGGTCATATCGACGTGATCGACGGCCCGGAGAATGACGACGTTCTTGGCGGCGCATTGCAGCTCGCCCGTATCTTCGATGATGACGATACGGTCTTGCGGGCAGGCCTTCGCCATGTAGTCGATGATGCCGTTTGTGAGGGTGGTTTTTCCGGTGCCGGTGCCACCAACGACCAGAACGTTGCGGCGGTTGCGTACAGCGGCCTCGATGGCCTCGCACTGCGCCTGCGTCATGATGCCCGACTCCACGTAGTTATCGAGCGTGAAAATCTTCGACGCCTTCTTACGGATCGTGAATGTAGGCCCGGCCACAACCGGAGGAATCAACGCTTCAAAGCGCGAACCATCCAACGGCAGTTCGCATTCGAGAATCGGATTCAGGGCCGTGATTTGGGTGCGCAGCGTCGAGGCCACCGTACCCATGAGGGATTCAGCCCGAGAGGCCGGGAGCGTGCCAATCTTTTCCATTGGTGCCCCGAGCCGTTCAACCCACAACGTACCGTCGGGGTTGAGCATGATTTCGATCACTGTCGAGTCTTCCAGCAGCTCGCATATTTGCGGCCCAAGTTCGCGCCGCAATTTTTCCGTTATGCGCTTATCGTGTTCTGCACGATTTGATGCGATGCTGGGAGACTTCGGATCGGATGCAATTACGTCCATATCCTTCCGTCCTACAGGTTGCCAAACATAGTCTAAAGCCTATCACTGCTTTCGCAGATATGATAGTCTATAGGCTATCAATCGCGCAAGCGATTTGGCAAGCCTGAAAGACGAAGACCCCACAAGTTTGCGGGGTCTTCTCGGCAGAACAGAGACGGAAAGGGGACGAGTGTTGCAGGGTTACGACGGAGGAACGAGAAGCTGCCACAGCGGCACACCGACACACTTGGCCAGCTCGGCCATGTTGTCGATGTTGAGCGGTGACTTGCCCGTTTCTACTTCGCTGATCCATGACTGTGCGAACCCCGTCTTATCCTTGACTGCGCGCTGGCTTAGTTTTGCGGCCTTGCGTGCCTTACGGAAATTGCGGGCAAAAATCAGCCGCTCCGCTGGCACCGGCTTTTCGTTTTTGTTGCTATCGGTGTCGCGTCGGCTAGGCATTCGGCGTGGCACCTCCCTTGGTGTTGGTTGAACATCGCGCCATCGAACAGAAGGACAGACGCATGAAATTACTTGATCTTAGCAAAAATGGTGCCCCAAGCGGAGGGTTTTTGTCTATGACTCAGCGCAGGATCGGCACCAAAAAGGAGAGTTCCGAATGAACGGGCCTAAGCCAATCAGTGACATTGTGGGGGGCAATCTGCTGGCCAGACTAGAGCAGACGCACCAGAGGTATCGCGAAAAAGTGGAGGCCGCAGCCCTGCCCGGCGAGACGTTCGAGCAAGCCGAGAAGCGCCTACGCGAAGAAGGCGAACGCGAACAGAGGCGGAAAAGTAACGAGGTCGCCCAGCAACAAGCCGAGGCAACTTTGGCCGCACAGTTGCGCGATAGAAGCCCTATCCCGCGAAGCCCAATCCCTAACACATCGTCCCCCAGTGGACAGACCAAACGGAGCAATCCGGCCTCAATGCGTCGCCCTCCCGAGAGCGACCGACAGCCCGACTTTTTCGTGCCGGGTCTGTACGACGTAGCCACCAAGGACAACCGTAGCCTGATGGACGTTGCGCTGTTCCGCCTGTCAAAGCGCGACAAGCGAGCAGGCGAAGTGATCCGCTACGACCTGCCGGACGGCTTCGTTGAAGTGAAGGCCGGGCCGGATGGCATGGCGTCGATATGGGACTACGACATTGTGCTGATGCTCATCTCACACCTAACCGAGTCGATGAATCTTTTCAATGCCGGGCGCGGTGCCATGCCGGGCAAGAAATTCGTCCCGCACGCTTCGGACATTGCCAAGTTCTGCCGCCGTGGCGACGGCGGCCGTCAGGCCGACGAGCTGGAAGCCGCGCTTGACCGCCTGCTAGGAACGACCATCAAGAGCGTGCGCGAAACGCCATCGCGCAATGGCAAGCGCGTCGTGCGCGAGACGGAAGCGGAAAGTCTCATTGGCCCCTACCGCGTTGTGTCCCGCACCGATACCGGCAAGGTCGCCAGCGTCGAGATTGAGGCACCAAACTGGATTTACCGGGAAGTGACCGGCGGCAGACAGCCCGACGTGCTGACCGTTCACCCGGACTACTTCCTGATCGAGCCGGGGCTTGGCCGGTTCGTCTACCGCCTCGCTCGCCGAGCTGCTGGCAAGAGCACAGCCAAATGGGCGTTCAAGACCATCTACGAGCGCAGCGGCAGCGCTGGCACGTTCAAAGAGTTCTGCCGCATGATGCGCCGCCTGATCGACGCCAACGACCTACCCGAATACGACTTGCGCGAGGAAGACGGTCAGAGTGGGCCGCTGCTGCTTATCACGCGCCGCACCGACGCCGTGGAGCTGGCCGCTGACGACGAGCCAGAACCTGACGGCGACGAGCAGGAGAACGGCAAGAATGCGCCCGGTGTGTAATAGACGGAGAGCTGCCCGGAGAGCCGCGCCGGGCCTCACTTTTATAGTCCGTGGTGTGTAATAGACGGAGGCAAAACCCGAAATGTGGATAAGTCTGTGGATGGCCCGTCTATTACCCACCCGGTTCCGTCCATTACCCACCGCGACCCGTCTTTTACCCACCTGATTCCGTCTATTACCCACTCATCCACAGGGCTAAGTCATTGTCCTGTAAGGGAAAAACGGCGATTTCCAGACCCTAAAACTTCTTTTAAAACATTAAATCTAAAAAAAAACGCTCTATCGAGCGGAAAAGCACTATCAAATTGATCTAACTGAAAAGAAAAAAGCAGAACCAATCGCATAGAATCGCGCACAGTCGCATTAAATCGCTTAGATTCGCGCAGAATCGCACTACAGCGCCCGGTCTGGACGCATGTAGCGGCTGGAAGACAGGTTTAGACACCAAAAGGAAGGGCGAACGAGCCGCAGCGCCCAGCTCGACCACACCGGCCGATCATTTCCCCTTTGGTGCCCCCTCCCCTTGATCCTTGGGATCAGCCGGATCGACCGGCTTGCCCTTTCTGACCGCCTTGGGCTTCGCGTGACCAGCCCTGCGCAAGGCCTTGCCGACCTCCCCCATGCCGTGCCAGATCGCGGCCGCCTGTTCGGGGCGTAGCTCCTGCCCTTCCCTGATGGCCTTGGCCAGCGTGACCAGCCACCGATCCGCAGACATGGCCGTGTAGGCCTCCTGCGACTTCTGCGAGGCTTCCCGGCGCTTGGCCAGCCATTCGGCCAGCGTCTCGCGTTCGGCCTCTGTCAGCTCATCCAGCCCGGTCGTGGGCATTTCGGTCGTATAGCGGGCCAGTGTGGCAATGACCGTCTGCCGACCCCGGCCAATGGCCTTGTCGTACACGGTGCGGATGCACTGAATTTTGCGGCCCTGTTCACGTATCTGCATGGTAGCCCCCTTTCCGTATGGTGCGGATAACCTTTTATCCGCAGTAATGATAGCACACTATCCGCAGGCGGATAAAAAACAAGCATCACATTTCAGATAAAAATCCATCCGCATACAGCTATCATAGCAGCAGCATATGCCGATAAGCACACTATCTGCACATGCAGACGCCAAACTATCCGCATACAGATAAAAAACTATCACGCTATACTATGATAGATATATATCCGCATACGGATTATTTACTATCCTTTGTGCGGATGCTCTATTATCGGTAGATCGGATAATATGCTATCCGCATAGGCTTGCGCCCGGCCGCAGGCGGAAGATGCACCAAAGCAGATAACCGCCGGTCAACATGCGGATAAAAAATTATCCGTAATTGTGACGGTTGCCTCTTGACAGGTTATCGTTTATAAACGACAATATCAGACATGCAGCAGATACGGCACTACCTCGACCCCAACGGACGCGACCACTTCGCCGAGTGGCGCGATCAGGTGCGCGATACCAAAGCGCGAATCGCCATCGACCGGCGCATCATGCGCTTGGAACTTGGCAACTTCGGCGATCACAAGCCCCTGCGTGAAGGCGTGTGGGAGCTGCGCATCGACGTAGGGCCGGGCTACCGCGTTTATTACGCCAAGGCTGGCTTGACCGTCGTGCTGCTGCTCTGCGGCGGCGACAAGCGCAAGCAGAACGCCGACATTGACCGGGCCTGCGCCTATTGGCGTGACTGGCAGCAACGGACAGGAGATTGAACGATGAAAGATCGAGCACACGACACGGCTATGGCCGAAGTGTTCCGCAACGACCCCGCCTACGCGGTCGAGCTGCTGAACAGCATTCTTGAGGATGGCGAACAAGGCGAACTCTTGATTGCCCTGCGCCAGATGGCCGAGGCCTTCGGAGGCGTGCGGCAGGTGGCCAAGTCGGCCGAGCTGAACCCTAACCAGCTTTACCGCACGCTGTCACAGACAGGCAACCCGGAGGTGCGCAGTCTGACCGCGATCCTTCGCGCTATGGGCCTGCGGCTGGCCATCCAGCCGCTGCACCCTACCCCGGCCGCCCACTGATAGCCTGCGGGCTATATACCCGCCCTTGTCTTTCTTTTTGGTGCAAAACAGAAGCCCGCCGATTGGCGGGCTTGTCTGTATGGGTGCCGGTGGTTTAGTTGGCAACCACATCGGCCGGGCGACCGTCCCGGCGTTCTACCTCGCATTTTTCCAGTAGGTCACGCCGTCGTCGCACTTGTAGGCGACCTGATCGGGCGTATCGTCGCCGATGATGTAGCCCACGCTGCCGCGAGTGGTGATGCCGATTCCGTTGTTGCTATGACCGTCACGCTTCGCCACGACCTTGCAGTTGTGTGCGGCCTTGAACGTTTCCCACTCGTCGGGCTTGGGTTCGTAGACGGCGAACATTCCGAATCCCATCAGCATGATGGCCAGAAGCCCCGGCATCATCGGCAGTTCGCCGTCCTTGAATGCACCGACAACGATCCACGCCAGAACCGCCAATAGGGGTACTAAGTAAGCGCCGACCACCCACGGGCTTAATTGTCCAATGTCTAATCCCATGCTCCTTTCCTCTATGCGATGGCGTCAGAGGCCCGGCGTGCATTCGATCTTGCCAAACACACCTTCAACCTTTGAGCAGAAGCCATTCTTGTTTTGCCATTCCAGCGTGTACTTTTCGGCCACGCTTTTATCGTTCCTGATGTTCTGCTGAATTAACCGAAGCTCAGTAAGCTGCTCAGGTGAAGGCGTTGGCGCGTAGTAGCGCCAATCGCGGACAAAATCCGATACATGGGGATCGTTGAGCGATTGAAGCTCAACCAGAATTTTGTCCTGCTCGTTGACCCGCTGCGCGGTATAGGCCTCAGCCGCAGCGTCCCGGCCATCGTCACGAAAGAACGCCATGTATGCGACCATGACGACCAGAAGAAACACCATCATTTTCATAAGTAGTTGCCTGTTTCGGGGAGGCACCGGGCCGTAGCCCGGCGGCCTCATTTCAGAAGAACGACCACCAAGGCCGCCACGGCCACCAGAGCGGCGACCCCGGCCAAGGCCGCAGCCAGGTACGCGCCGGTCTTCGCCGCCTGCGCATCCCGGCCACTGGCCACCGCATCGCGGCTTGCGGCCTGCGCGTTGGCTATCTGCCGCCGCACGTCGTTGCCAGCATCGGCGAGGGCGGCAGTCACGGCCTGCCGCACCTGTTCGCTGACGTAGTTGGCCGCGTCGGTGATTACCTTCCCGGCCGTTTCCTTGGACTGTTCGACCTGCTGTTGCAGGCTCACGGTCAAGGCCCTGTTGGCTTCGTCGTACTGGTCGGAAACCAGTTCGAGGTAGCGACCCAAGACCATATCGCTGACCGTGACCGTGACCAGTATCGGATCGTCCTTGCCGATCAGCACGTTGTGCTTGATCGCCACCTGTTTCCGTATCTCGTCAAAGTCGATCATTGGCGACCCCCTCAGATGATGGTGGCCAACTGCTCGAAGATCGCCGTTTTGACCTTCGAGAGACGAGACTTGGACATGAGGCCGAAGTCTGGCGACTGCTTGATTTCATCGAAGGTCAGCTTGCTATCGAGCATCAGTTTCACGTCCTCGCCGAACGTGCTGCCGGTCTGGCGAGCGATACGCACGATGCCGCGCACACGATCCTTGTTGTTCTGGTAGACCTTCATTTCCTCGAAGGTTTTGCCTTCGGCCTCAATGTCGCCGAAGAACTCATTGAGCCAGACGACCAGCTCGGCATTGCCCGGCATCTGCTCGGCCAGAGAGGCGAAGCCGCCGAGGGTGTCGCGCAGGGCTTGGCCGCCGGTGATGACCGTGTGAATGATGACCTGCTTGCCGTTCTCGCCAATCAGGTTGATGGCGTCGTTTTCGGCGATGTAGTAGGACAGCGGGATGAACGACGCCGCGCCGTTGTCGATCACGAAATTGGTGTCTTCCTCGACTACCTGCTCAATGAGGCGGTCGAAATTACGTTCGATCAGCGAGCCGTTTTCCATCAGCTCAAGGCGCTGGGTGTTAAACGCCTTGTAACCGGCGAGGGTGGCATTGACCGGATCGGTGTCCACGGCCGTGACCGGCAGGCCCTTGCCGCCGAGGTACTGGACGAGCAGGGACGAGATAAAGGACTTGCCGACGCCGCCCTTGCCTTGCAGCGTGAAATGAACCTGACGGGCGAGGGTGTTCAGGGCCGGAGTGGTTACGTCGTTCATAGGTGCGGTGCTCCTTTCAGATGAGGTCGTCGCGGTCGTTGCCGCTGTTTGGGTTGTGCTGGAATCCGGGGCGCTTTTGGCCGGGTTTTTCGGCCGGGGTGCTGCTACCCCTTGCTTGGCCTCCTGCGGCTCCTGTAGGGGCCGGGGAGGGGCTTGGCGGGGCGATTTGCCCGCTGCCTTTTCTTTGGTGCCCATCGTCTTTTGCTCCTGTTATGTACCGGACGACGTAGCGATTGAATTGGGAGTAGCTGATGCCCAATTCCGCCTCGCCGCCAAAGTCGTCGTAAATCGTGCGCTGTTCGTTACCCGCTGCGAGCAGTTCCCGGAACTGCTCTAAGCGGGCCAGAAACGCGACACGTCCTGCGCCCCGGCGGGGCTTTTTGCTTGGCGTGTCTGCCATGCCTGTTTCCTCCTAGTGAAGCCCGCGAATCAATCGCGGCACCTCAGTCTACCCTATAACGCGATACTACGCGAATCTAAGCGATTTAACGCGACTGTACGCGATTCTATGCGATTACGCAAGCCTTTTTATGCGATTCTACGCGACACTATGCGATTCTACGCGATTCATCGCGGTTTTCGGCCCTTGGGCCGGGTTTTGGGTGGATCATCAGGGCACAGTCGCCTACAATCGCAGAGAGGTAGCGGGCAGGATGTGTGTTGTACCGGTACGGGCAAGCCCGCACCAGTCCAACACCGCCCCTTACTCACCTGCGGTTCGACGGCATCCTGCTCTGCGAGGCTGACGGTCGCTGCCGCGACAAAGGAGCCACGGGCACCAAAAAGGAGGCGCAAGCCGGGCAAGACAACGACACCAATCCGCGCCATCGGGCGCGATGGAAAAGGGGCACTGATGAGTGACGAAGAACAGAAACCGAAAGGGAAGGGCCGAGGAACCCGACCCCGAGGCCAACGAATAGAGGTATGGGTGAACAACGACGAAAAGGCCGAGCTGGCCGACCGGGCTGCTCAGTCCGGTTTGTCGTTGTCCGCCTACATGAAAGCGGCCGGACTGAACGCGCCCATTCGGGCAAGGGCTGACCTGTCAGCCGTGGCCGATCTTGTGCGCGTCAACGGCGACCTTGGCCGGGTGGCCGGGTTGCTGAAATTGTGGCTCGCGGAGAAGCGCGGGCAGGGTGCCCGGCCGGTGGACGTGGAAGCCATGATGAAGGACTTTCGCGCCCTACAGGATGAAGTCCGCTCGATCATGATCCGGGTGGCCAGATGATTGCCCATCGCATCGAGCGCAAGCCGCACCAGTCATCGAACCCGGCCAAGCTGGTCAGGTACATGGTGGCGGCCAAGGGCGGCATCGACCCGACGAGCTGGCAGCGAACAGCCGACTACATTCTGGACACCGCGAACGACACCGCGAAAGGCGAGAAGGTCGAAAGCTACCGCGTTACCAACTGCGGCACGGACGACCCCGCCGACGCTGCAATCCTGATCTTGGCCACTCAGGCGGCCAACACCAGGTCGAAGGGAGAAAAGACCTATCACATGGTCTTTTCGTTTCAGGCGGGCGAGCGGCCCCCGCTGGAAGTCCTGCACGCCATTGAAGACGAACTTTGCGAATCCATCGGCCTTGGCGATCACCAACGGGTGTCCGCCGTGCATGTCGATACTGACCACCTGCATGTGCATGTGGCCATCAACAAGGTTCATCCGACCGGCCTACAGAACATCGAACCTTATTACGACAAGCGCAGGCTGATGGAGGCCTGCGAACGCCTCGAAGTCCAATACGGGCTTCGCCATGACGACCACGGCTTAGGAGATAGAAACCATGAGCACACCAGAGAACGAAGTGACCGAATCCAGCTTGATCGAGGTCAGCGACCAGAGCAGCGCGATAGTAGATTTCGACGATATTTACGAGAGTCCTACGATCTCTCGTTTGCCGATGAACCAGAGGCCAAAACCCTCAACGGTCTGCGAACGCTGTCCGGCTGCCGTATGGTTCGCGCTTCCGAAAGAACTTCGGTGCTATTGCCGGGTGATACACGCGGTGATCTACAGCAACGAGGAAAAGAACGCGCTGACGGCCTGCGACGGTCGGGACATGGCGATAGAACAGCTATTGGCCAAGCAGGAAGCGGCGGACGCGGCCGGGTAAGCGGCAAAGCCGCCGACGCAGAGGCTCACAGCGGCATCGAGACGCTAACCGGGTACGCGGCCCGCGAGCTGGCCCCGGCGATGCGACAGGCGACGAGCTGGCAGGAGCTGCACGACGCAGCGGCCGAGCATGGCCTAGAGGTTCGCCAGCGCGGCGCTGGCCTTGTCATCGGCGAGCCAGATTTAGGCATTTGGGCGAAGGCCAGCAACGTCGGCCGCGACCTTTCCATGAAAGCCCTAACCGACCGTCTTGGCCCGTTCGAGCCTTCCGAACGGCAGGCCGAGGCGAAGGCGAACCGCAAGCGGTACGAGCCACGACCCCGGCGGCCGGATAACCCGACGACAGCGGGCCTGTTCAACCAGTACCAGCGCGAGCGACAGGCGGCCATTTTGGCCCGACGTCAGGGCCTCGACCAGATCAAGCGCGAGAGTGCGGCTTTCAATGCGCAGGTGAAGCAGTGGAGCCAGACAGAGCGAATGCTTTTGAAGGTCGCGGGCAAGGGGCCGACCAAACGCCTGATGTACGGCACTATCAAACAGCAGGCCGACGCCTCGCGCCAAAAGAACCGGCAGAGCGCAGACGCTCGCCGTCAGGCGCTGTTCAAACAGACGACGATGCCCACTTGGGCCGACTGGCTGACGCAGCAGGCCGAGCGCGGCAACGCCGAGGCGCTGGCCGTGCTGCGCGACCGCGAGGAACGGACACGCCGCTGGAACGGGGAGCTACTGACCGCCGACCGGGCCGACAAGGCCAAGGCTGTTGTTCTCGACAAGCTCAAGCCCAAGGCCCGGAAAGACGGGACGATGGCGTACAGCACCATCGACGGCGGCATGGTGATCGACCGGAAGACGCACGTTCAGGCGCAGAAAGCCACGACCGGCGCGGCACTGGTAGCGCTCGAACTGGCATCCAAGCGGTTCGAGGGCCAAGCCCTCATCGTGGAAGGCACAGACGAGTTCCGGCTTGAAGTCGCCCAGCTCGCCGGTATGCACGGCCTCAAGGTCACGTTCACCGATCCGGCGATGGAGCAGATGCGCCGCGAGACAGCCGAGCACAAGGAAATGGAGAAGGCCTTTCAGGCCGAAATCAAGGCATCGAGCCGCGACGACTTCGCCGAACTGGTGGACTTCGGCAAAGCGCCGTTCGAGCACGTCAAGGGCAACCGCAAGAGCTACTTCGTCACGCTGCGCGACGGGAACGGCGAAGACCGAACCCTATGGGGCGTCGATCTTGAAAGGGCGGTGGCAAATAGCGGTGCGGCCGTGGGCGACCGCGTGCGTGTCAATCACATGGGCAGCGAGAGCGTGACGCTACCGGACGGCCGGACGGTGGAGCGCAACGAATGGCGCATGGAGATAGCACCAAAAGGAAGCCAGACAGCCAAGCCGAAACCGAACCGGCCAGCCCCTGCGCCGAACGACATGGATGCGGCGTTTCTGGCCGAAACTGGCCTGTCCGGCAAGACGACGGGAAACCGGACAGGCGGCAAGCCCGCGCAGCCCGTGGATTCTGGCCCGGCGGTGCAAAAATGGATTGAAGGACGCAACAAAAATAGAGACAAAATATCGTCTATAGACTATCATCGGCTTTGGCAATCCACCGACGCAGGCAGGGCCACATATCAAGGTCGCAGGCGCATGGAAGACGGTAGCGAAGTGCTGTTGTTGAAGCGCGGCGATGAAATGTTGGTCAAGCCATCCACCCCCCGCGTAGTCGCCAAGGCGGCGACATGGAAACTAGGTCGCGTCGTCCAGTTGGACGGACGTGGACGATTCACTGACAGGAGTAACGAGGTCGAACTATGAGCGATAAAAATTCGTCGGCGGGTAAGCTGCGGCTTATCGGCGGCGTTTATTTAGTGCTGTTCATCATCGGTTTGAACAGCATATGTACGCAATTTATTGCGTATCGGGTTGGCTACCACCCGGCACTTGGGCCGTCACTGTTCGGGCAGCTTTATATGCCCTTCGACTGGTGGCGATGGCTGTTCAAGTTCTACGACTCAGCGCCCAATTCCTACAACTATGCCTTTGTGATTTTCGCGCTCGGCGTACTGGTCGGCCTGCTGACCTATGTTCTCTGGATCGGCTTCAAGACGCGCAGCTCGCGCAAGCATGAAGACGTTCACGGAACGGCGCACTTCGCTACGCTGGACGAGGTACGCGAAACGGGCCTACTGCCGCGTGAGGGCAAGCAAGGGCAGGGCGTCTACTGCGGGGCCTATGACGACCCCGAAACCGGCACCACGTACTACCTGCGGCACGACGGCCCGGAGCATGTTTGCGCCCTTGCCCCGACACGTTCGGGCAAGGGTGTGGGCCTTGTCATTCCCACCCTGTTGAGCTGGCCCCACTCGGTGTTCGTGCTCGACCGTAAGGGCGAAAACTACGCCATGACTTCGGGCTGGCGTCAGAAGCACGCCAACAACGTGATCCTGCGCTTTGACCCAGCGAAGCCGGGCACCGGCTGCGCATGGAACCCATTGGGCGAAATCCAGTTCCGCACCCGCTTTCAGGTCAGTGACGCGCAAAACATCGCGCTGATGGTCATCGACTCCGATGGCAAGGGCATCGAGTCCGACCACTTCCGTAGTGCCGCGTTCGAGCTGCTGGTAGGGCTGATCCTGCACGCGCTCTACAAGGGCGAACAGGTAGGCCGCACGCCCTGCTTGCAGGACATTGGCCACATGCTGACCGGCGTGGGCGACTTCGCCGCGCCGGACACGGCCAACGACCTTGTAGACGACCCGGACGGCGACCCGAAAGCACTGGCCGGGCTGTTCGATGAAATGCGCGAGGTGTCCATCAATGACGGCGACCCGGCGAACCGGGAAGCGCAGCTTGTCATTACCGGCGTCGGCACCCGCATGGCCAACACCCCGGCCCGCGAGCTGGGCAGCATCATTTCGACGGCGAACAACGCCCTTGCGCTGTACCGCGACCCTATCGTTGGCGAGAACACTTCGCGCAACGACTTCAAGATTGCCGACCTGATGGATCACGACCGGCCGGTGTCGCTCTATCTCATTTCGACGCCGAAGACGTCCAAGCGCCTTGTGCCGCTTACCCGCCTGTTGTTGACCATGATCGTGCTCACGATGGCCGACGAAATGGAGTTTGACGACGGCCGGGCCAAGACGGCGCACAAGCACCGCTTGCTGCTGATGCTGGACGAGTTCCCGACGCTCGGCAAAATCGAAGTGTTCGAGGAAGCCTTGGCCTACATCGCCGGTTACGGCATGAAAGCCTACCTCATCACGCAGGACGTGCAGCAGCTCTACAAGGCTTATTCAAACTACGAAAGCATCATTTCCAACTGCCACGTCCGCATCGCCTACGCGCCCAACAAGGTCGAGACAGCCGAATGGATGTCGAAGATGACGGGCACCACCACCGTCGTCAAAGAGCAGGTGACGACTTCGGGCAAGCGGTTCGGTGCCGTCCTCGACAACGTTTCGCGCAGCTATCAGGAAGTGCAGCGCCCGCTGATGACGCCCGACGAAATCATGCGCTTGCCCGGCCCGACCAAGGACGCCAGCGGGGAGAAGATCACCGCGCCGGGCGAAATGCTTGTGTTCGTCGCTGGCCAGCCGGTAATCCGCGGCCGCCAAATCCTCTACTTCTTTGACCCGGTTTTCTCCAAGCGGTCGAAGCTCAAGCCCGTACCGACTGACGTTGTGCGCGTGGCCCAGCAATCCAAGCCCACCCCGGCCGCCGCCGGGCCGTCCAACAACAGCAACGGGGGCTTTGTCGTCCAATGAAAGGTCGCCGCTTCGGAATCGCCGCCTTGTGCGCGGCCGCAGTGATCGGCGTTGCGATCACGACCGGCTATCACGCAGGCCTGCGCCTCAACTTCACGGACTCGGCCCCGCATGGGCTTTGGCTTGTGCAGACCGCCGAAGCGGCCAGCATCAAGCGTGGCGAGCTGGTCGAGGTGTGCCCGCCCGCCTCGCCGATTGTTCGCCTCATGGGCGAACGGGGCTACCTCGCACCCGGTGACTGCGAGGATTCCGGCGTGACCCCGCTACTCAAGCCGGTGTCGGCGGTAGCGGGTGACGCCATCCAGTTCGAGCCGGGCCAACCCGTGACCGTCAACGGCGTGGCCCTGCCGAACACCGCCGCTATGCCTGCGCTGCCGGGCTGGCCTGCCGGGCGCTACATCGTGCAGCCCGGCGAGGTCTGGCTGTTTTCCAGCTACAGCGCGGGCAGCTTCGACAGCCGCTACTTTGGCCCCGTTGTGCTGGCCAGCGTGCGCGGCATTGCCCGCCCGGTCGCCGTGATCGGCGACCCGGCGGCCATCACTACGGGAGTAACCAAACAATGATCGGCCTCGACATGATGATGGCGTGCGCGCCGAACGTGGCCCCGGCCACGATAGAGAAGGTCATTCAGGTGGAGAGCGGCGGCAACCCCTTGGCGCTCAATGTGAACGTCAAGTGGGTGATCGAGCGTGACGAGAAGGGCAACCCGATCATGGTCACGGCCGCAGACGGCCAGACCAAGCCGAAGCGCCGCAAGGTCGTCTTCAAAAGCCCTATCGCCATCAAGACCGCGCAGGACGCCGTGACCGTTGCCTACATGGCCATCGACGCGGGGCACTCCGTCGATATGGGCTACATGCAGGTCAACAGTACCAACCTTAAATCGCTCGGCTACACCGTCGAAGACATGTTCGACACTTGCAAGAACCTTGCAGCCGGTGCGCGAGTTCTGACCGCGTTCTACAGCAACGCGCTGCCGAAATATCCGAACGAACAGGCCGCACTCCGGGCGGCCCTGTCCGCCTACAACACGGGCGATTTCAACAAGGGTTTTTTGAACGGCTACTTGGCCCGCTACGGCGTCGGTCAACAGGTCGCCGTGAGCGTTCCCGCGCTCAATCCGTACACGGCCCCGACTGCCGTGTTTGTACGTCAACCGAGAAAGGAAGAAGCCATGAGCACCAAAGAAGAAGCGAGCAGCACCCAGCAGGTCGCGGAAGCGAAAACCGCCTTGGCCCCGCGTGTCGATCCCGTCGTGAGCAAGTCGCCAGAAGACAGCGGCACGCCCGGCGTGCAGGTCGAGCACACGGCGGCCGAAGCGGAAGCCAACGGCGCATTCAAAGAAACGGCCATGTCCGAAGCCGAGGCGTGGGCCTCGAACGCGGACTTGTCCACTGACCCGGAAGGAACCGCCATCGTCGTGAACGGCAAGGCCGTGCGGAAGGGGGGTAACTAACGATGAAAAAGGAATACGCCGAGGAAGTCGCGGCGCGGATCATAGAGCAGTTGGAGCAGGGCACCGCGCCGTGGCAAAAGCCGTGGCAGCCCGGCGAGCTGCGCTTGCCGTACAACCCGACCACCGGCAAGGAATACCGTGGCATGAACAGCCTTTGGCTGCACATGCAGGGCCACAGTGATCCGCGCTGGATGACCTACAACCAAGCCGCCGCCGAAGGCGCACAGGTGCGCAAGGGTTCCAAGGGAACCCATATCGTCTACTGGAAGTTCAGCGAGGAACGAAAGGCCACCGACGAGCAGGGCCGCCCGGTCATTGACCCGGACACCGGCAAGCAAAAGACCGTGACCGTGCAGCTCGAACGGCCGCGCTCATTCATGGCCGTGGTGTTCAACGGCTCGCAGATCGACGGCTTGCCGCCGCTGGAAGCACGACCCACCGGGCCAGAGCCAGAGCGTCACGCCCGCGCCGAGGCCATCTTGGCCAATTCGGGCGCGGTCATTCGCCACGAACCCGGCGACCGGGCTTTTTACCGTCCCAGCACGGACAGCATCACACTGCCCGAGCGCAACCAGTTCCCGACCGCCGACAACTACTACGCCACCGCGCTGCATGAGCTGGGCCACTGGACGGGGCACCCGTCGCGGCTTGACCGCGACCTTGCGCACCCGTTCGGTTCCGAGGGCTACGCCCGCGAAGAACTGCGAGCGGAAATTGCCTCGCTCATGTTGGGCGAACGCCTCGAAATCGGCCACGATCCGGGCCAGCACGCGGCCTATGTCGGTTCGTGGGTTAAAGCCTTGAAGGAAGATCCAAAAGAGATCTTCCGGGCAGCGTCCGACGCCGAGCGCATCAGCGCCTACGTGATGGACTTCGAGCAGGAACAGATGCAGACGCAAACCGTCGAGCGTCAGCCCGTGCCGGAAATCGCGCCCGAGGTTGCGGCCGAGCTGCAACGCGATCACGAAAACGCCGTGGAAGGTTATTCGCCGCTGGAAAGCTGGCAGATGATGAAAGCCGAAGCCGAGCGAAACGGCTATTCCGCCCGTATAGGCTTCGCGTCTGGTGAGCTGGGCGACTTCTACGAAATCACCTACCACGACCAACATGGCGAGCCGTCCGGCATTCGCACGGAAATGTATGGCGATAGCAAGCTGATGACCGAGTACAACGGTACGCGCTTGTCACAGTTCATATCGAACGACGACGAAAGCCAGCCTGCAACACTCCGCGCAGCTATTCAACAGCACGAAGCCGCCAAGCAGGCGCGGCAGGCAGAGCAACAGAGTGCGCCGTACACGCCCGGCCAAGAGCCGCCCGCTTACACCGTTCAGAGCCGCCGCACCGTGCCGGAGAACGCCGCCAATCACGCAGGCCAGAACGCCGTCTATGTGCAGCTTGATGACGGCCGTAAGGCTTGGGGGTTCGGTGCGACCGACGAAGCCGCCGAGCAATCCGCCGTAGAACGTGCGCAGCGCGTCGGCATCGATGCCGACCGGGCACCGACCCGCGCCGTTCTGCATGAGCAACCGGAGAAGCCTATGCAATCGCGCACCTATCTGGCGGTGCCCTACGCCGAGAAGAACGAGGCGAAGGCGCTGGGAGCCAAGTGGGACAAGGAAGCAAAATCATGGTACGCACCCGAGGGTGTGGACGTGGCCACGTCGGGCCTTGCCCGGTGGAGCGTGGACAGGGCCAACGTCGTCACCGCATCGGAACCCAAGCCCGCCATCGAGCAGTTCAAGGACGCATTGAAGGATGCGGGCTTGCAGCTCAAGGGCGAAGTCATCACGGACGGGAAGATGCAGCGGGTGCCCGTCGAGGGCGACCGGGGCGGTGCCACCAGTGGCGCATACGCCTACCACGAAGCCGGGCGCACGCCGGGCGGTTTCATCCAGAACAACAAGACCGGCGAAGTCGTACATTGGAAACCCGAAGGCAAGACGCCGGAACTCAGCGCCGCCGACCGTGCCCGGCAGGCCGCCGAGGCGGCCGAGCAGCGCAAGGCACGCGATGCGGCCCGCCTGTCCGAGCACGGAGCGACTGCCGCCGCCGCGCAAGCGTTGTGGAACGAGGCCCCGGCCGCGACCGCTGACAATGCCTATTGCAAAGCCAAAGGCATCGCCAACCCGGTAGGCCTGCGCGTCGTGCCGGACAGCGTTTCGCCGGAGACTGCCGCGCACGGGATCAAGATCGCCAAGACAGCCAAGGAAGCCAAGGCGCTGCGCGAGGCTGACCCGGCCAACCGGGTTTTCAAGGCGGGCGACCTGCTGATACCTGGCACAGACGGCGAGGGGAAATTGTGGACGCTCCAAAGCGTCAATCCCTACTTCAAATCGTTCATGAAGGGCGGCCGGAAAGCAGGCCTTTACACCGTTTCCGGTGCTGACGATCCGCGCAAGGCGCTGGCCCAAGACGGCGATTCCCCTTTGGTGCTCGCCGAAGGCTACGCCACAGCCGACACGGTTTCGCGTCTGCTGGGCGGTAAGCCGGTCATCGTGGCATTCGATAGCGGCAATCTCGACGCGGTGGCCACCGAGCTGCGCGAGCGTCACCCGTCGCGGCCGCTGCTGATCGCCGCCGACAATGACCACAACGCGCCGAAGGAGCTGGACGCTAACGGCAAGCCCAAGGTCAACGTCGGACTGGTGAAGGCCACAGAAACCGCCGAGAAGCACGGCGGCGGCGTCATGGCCCCGCAGTTCAACGACGGCGAGAAGGGTTCCGACTGGAACGACCTCGCCGGGAGCCGTGGCGACGAAGCTGCCCGCCGGATGCTCGCCGAGCAAATGGCGGTAGCCAAGCGTGATGCCGCCATAACTGCCGAACGGCTGACCACCCTTGCGCGTACCCGCGACATGGAAGCCCGCAACGACCCGACGACGAGCGCCGACGATGCGGCCGTAGCAACAGAGCGCGGGCACGCGGCCGAAGTATTGGCCGGTGCGCAATCCGCGCTCAGTGAGGTGCGCAGCATGGCCGCCGATGGCGTGACCGGCAACACCAAAGGGGCAACCCGTTCGGCTGCTGCCGTCAAAGCCGGGATCGACCGGAAGACCGAGGCGATGCACGACCGCGCCAAAGAGGAACGCGAGGAAGTGCTGAACCACGGCCAGACCGGCCCGCTCGATGGCGTCAACGCTGGCGTGTCGTGGAAAAAGCTACCAGAGCAAGCCAAACAGGCGCTCATCGAGGACGTGAAGAACGGCAAGGACGTGACCTTGCCGAAGGACGCCCCGGCCAAGCTCAAACAGATGGCAGGCCTTGAACCGACCCCCGCGCCGCGCTCGCGCAGCCGTGGGATTGATGCAGGCCTTTGACAAGAGACGGCGGCCGGGCGCTGTCCGGCCGCTCAAGACTGAATAGGAGTACAACCAATGACGACATTGGTAATCGTGGAATCCGTCAAGAAGGTAGAGAAGATCGGGCCAATGCTGGGCAACGGCTACAAAGTCATGGCGAGCGTCGGCCACGTCCGCGACCTGCCGCAGAAAGAAATCGGCATCGAGCTGCCATCGTATGCGCTGACCTACGAGCCTACCGACCGAGGCAAAAGCATCGTGGCCAAACTCAGGGCCGCAGCCGCCGAGTCCGACCGCGTTATCTTGGCCACCGACCCCGACCGGGAAGGTGAGGCCATCGCGTGGCATCTGGCGGAAATGCTGCGCCTCAAGAACCCGGAGCGGGTGACGTTCACCGCTATCACGAAAGACAAAATTCTTGCGGCCTTCGCGTCACCCCGGCCGCTGGACATGCAGCGCGTCTACGCGCAGGAGGCCCGCCGGGCGCTCGACCGCATGATTGGCTATCGCGTCAGTCCTGCACTGTCGGATGCCACCGGGCAACGTCTTGGCGCTGGCCGGGTACAGTCTGCGGGCGTCCGCCTTGTGGTGGAGCGCGAGCGGGCTATTGCCGCCTTCAAATCGACCCAGCACTACGGGGCCGAGCTGGTCTTTAACAACGACGACGCGACGAGCTGGAAAGCGCAATGGGACACGAAACCGCACTTGGCGGATGGTGAAACGTACCTGCTCGATGACGAGCTGGGCAAGCTGGACTCGGCCGACCTGCCCGTGGCGCACCCGTGCCCGACGTGCAGCAAGCCGCTGCGCCGGATCAAGGGCCAACACGGGTTCTTTTGGGCCTGCTCAGACCGGGAATGCAAGACCACCTTGCCGGATGCCAAAGGCAAGCCCGGCGAGCGCAAGGCTCCACCACCGCCGACCGGCATTGCGTGCCCGAAATGCGGTAAGGAGCTGGCCCACCGCGTCGGTACGAGCAAGCCGGTCAAGCGTGGGATGAAGCCCCGTCCGTATGACTTCTATAGCTGCACCGGCTTCCCGAAATGCGATGCGAAGTACAACACCGGGCCGGATGGCAAGCCAGTGTTCGGCGATGACGCGAAACCTGCGCAGGAGGTTGAGGCATGACGCTGTTCAGCGAGTACACCGACGCCGAGCTGGCCGCGTTGCCCGACACCATCGAGCCGCTGACCATGCTCGAACTGCGTTCCGTTCTGCTGGCCCTTGACGGCGATAGCTTTCCGCCGCGCTCGATGTACACCAAGGGCTTGGTTAGCGCGACCGAGAAGATGGAGCGGATGCTTGACGAAGTGCGGGCCAGACTGGTGCGCGAGCGTTACCACAGACCGGCCCCGGTCGGGGACTAAGACCCGGCAACACAAACCAAACAGGGGCCACGCCGCAAGGCTGGCCCTTTTTCTACGGAGGATCGACCGATGTTCGAGAAACTGCGCCTCAACCGCGCATGGCGTGCCGAGCTGCGCGAGCTTGACCAGAAGAAGGCCCCTGCCCATCTGCCCAAGCCCGACGACAGCAACCCCGGCCGCCTCCTTTGGTGTCTGCCGGTGCCCGGCAAACCTGATGTTTTCATGGCTCTGGAAAAGGGCGAGCACGCCGATCACGACAGGTTCGTGGTGCCTGTCAACGCCGTGGCGTTCAACCGGCTATGGCTGGCCGGGGGCCTCAATTCGCGGGAGCGGCCGGATGGGTGTCTGCTACGCCGGGACATGCCCGCCGATAGCAAATACCGTCACGCGGCCGCCTGCTTTGCCGAGGGGCGGCAGTCGCCCGTGCCGCTGGCCAGCGTCTCGCTGGAACGCGGGCGGGACGGCACACAATCGGTCAGCTTCGGCGACGGTGTGACGCGCACGTTTTGGCTGCTGGCCAACAACGTCGCCGCGTTTCCCGTCCTGATCGCAGGCGAGGCCGCCGCCAAGCAGCTCGCCCAGCTCGCCGGGACGGACGGCAGCACCTTGCGCGTGTCCGAGGCTTTCCGACAGGTCGAAAAGGCCCCGGCCAGCCCACAGAAGACGGTCAGCACCAAAAAGGAAGGGGTAGGGCAGGTGCAGGCGAACAATGCGCCTCAGCGGGCCGCACAGGGCCACAGGAGGCCGTCCCGAGGTGGCGGCATAGGTATCGACTGACCAGACAGCAAAAAGCCCCATACGGGGCTTTTTTGCGGGCTGCTCATGGTCACGTTTTACCGGGGGAGTTGAGCGAAAATTGCAGGCAGCTCATCAAAGCTACACTCTCGGAGGTCGTAAATGATATTTCTATCGTGGATCACTTCCCGTAGTTGTCTCTCTGCATTTTCCATCGACGTGGCCGTTAAAAAGTAAACGCTGTTCATAGTGATGTCATATCGGTATTTACCAGCTAGGCGGTATTGATAAAGTTTGTACTCCATCGCCTCAAACCTCACCGTTGTCACGTTTGGGGCGGACTTGCTTGCTGATGAATTTGTATTTTTGGCCTTGTGATGGCATTGGCCGACTGTAACTAAGGGCATGGCGTTCTCTGTCCAACCAGTGGAATACCTCGCCAAGATCGAGCCTGCCAAGTGAACGGGTCACGTCTTGCAGTTCTGCATAGGCCTCCACGTCTACCGGATCATAGGCCGTCAATTGCTTATCCAGTGTCTCAGCCCACGACTTCGATAGCGGCGCGAACTGGTAGACCGCGATACCCACGGCCGCCCCGATCAGGAACGTTATATAAACTCCCCAATTGCCCGCAATGAATGCCGTTGCGATGACCACGAGAACACCACTCAAAGCGGCAGAAGCGCGAGGCGATAGTGATGGTTGTTCCATCCGGTAGAGCGAATATTTGATGTTGTTAAGCTGTTTCCAATGTTGTTTGCTCACATCTGCTACCTCATAGCTGATTAATAGTCCCGAGGCGGGTAGATAGGGCCGTCCTCTTTGTCAGTTGATGGCCAGCTCGAACGGCGCAGCGTTGCAATCGTCATTGCCGCACAGGAGCTTGAGGCCCGGCTTTCCCCACGCCTGCGCACCGCAGCAGGGGCAGCGGTACTTATCCCGGTTCGATTTGTTCCCGGCCGGTGCGGGCTGGATCAGGCCGTCGTTGTCGTCGCCGTCGTCGGCGTCACCGAAGATCGCCGCGATTTCGGTTCCTGCAGGCGGGTGCCTGTCGAACCATGTAATGCGGAAATCGGTCTTTAGCAGCGCCTCAGTGGCTTGCATGAAGGGGCCGCCGTCAATCGCATAGTCGGCCATCTTCTCGCCCGTTTTCTTCCCGCCGGGCTTGCCGGTATCGGAAGGCATCAGGCCGATGGCTTCCATTTTGTCGGCCCACTCTTTGTTGTGGTAGCCGCGTCGGCCCGGCTCGCCGAAATGGAACTGCCAAGCGTGCGCCATTTCGTGAACCAGAGTTTGCAATATTTCGAGCAGCGGCACGACACCAAAATAGGATGGATTCATGGCGATTTCGTCGGTCATGGTCTTTTCGTGCCGGTTGGCGAACCGGCGCGACGAGAAATAGCCATAGGTGCGCTTTTCGCGCTGCATCGTGATGAGACAGTGCGGGAGCTGGCCATCGAACAGAGCGGCGTTGTAGTGCTCAAACGCTGCCTGTAGCTCGCCATAGGCCTGAATCGTCGGGCTGGCCGTGGATTTAAGAGCTTTCACTGTTTCCCCCTTCCGAGCGGGCTTTGTTGACCTGATCCACGAACCGCAGAGCGGCCGCGAAATTGAACTTGCGCACCTTGGCCTTATGGTTGCCGAGCACTTCGGGGAACGGCACGCCGTGCAGCTTCCCGCTTGACCGCATCGCATGAACTAGCTCGCCTTCGCTGATGTTCAGCAGGTCGGCGAGCTGCCGGGTGTTGATTGAAATACCGCTCATTTGCCCGCGCTCACCATTTGGTGCCGCCACTTCCACGGCTCCACTGCGTTCGGCGCTGACCACAGGCCGACGCGACCGCTACGGGCCTGCGTTTCGAGTTTCAGCATTGCCGGATCGACGGCTTGGCCGTGGAAACGGTAAGCCCAAGCCATACCCGTCTTGACCTGTTCAGCGTTGACATAAACGGCGCGGCAAGGGGCAGAAGGGGCGCATATCTTGGCGTAGACCGCGCCGAGCCTGCGGCCGTAGCGGTCTGTGCCCTTTATGCGCACCGCTACAGGGTTTCCATCAACCATGCCCGCCAACGACTGCCGCGACCGCTGGCCAAATGGCTGATCTTTTTCCGGGGCATCAATGCCGGTCACGCGGATGCGGACTGGCCGTTGATCTACTAGCAGATCGAACGTGTCGCCATCGAGAACGCGGACGACCTTGCCTATCAGTTCTGGCGACTGCGTGCCGGGCGCGACTTGCTGCCCTTCGGCCGCAGGAGCGTCCTTTTGCCGAGAGTCCGCAACGAAATACACAAGGGCGACGAGGCCTAGCGCCACGCCCATGAAGATATATAAGGCGCGCCCCGCCGTGCCATCGCGCCTAATCATTGACACCAAGAAAACAAACCCGACCACGCTGCCCATCAGGCAAAGCGCCGGTATCAGCCAGTCACTCATTCCCCTTTCCTCATTGTTTGGATTGTGCAATCCAAATGATAGTCATTAGGCTATCATAAAGCAAGTCCGACAAACGACCGTTTACCGGACAGCGTGAAATTGTCCGGCATCATTCGCTTGCAGACGTTTGGCGGACAGAGTAGAATAACGGACAATAGACGGACACAACGGAGGGCAACACCATGAACGTAGAGAAACGCCAGCGCATTGAGCGCCGCATTGCACGCGAGGCCATCAAGGGACTACTCGCCGAGGGCTACAAGATTTCCGTCTTTGACGGCGAGGAAACCGTACTGACCAAGAGCGTCGATCCGGCCGCCATCGAAAAGGCCATGTTCAGCACGGACGAGGATCAGTTTCACGTCGAGCGCGACGGCGGCGAGAAGCCGGAAACCGGCTGGGTGCTGTTCGTCTACGGCAACGACGGTTGGGACGTGATCGCCGACAACACCGTGAACCTCGAACCGGCGTTGAAGGGCGCGACCGAGCTGGCCGACAAGATCGCCGAGGAAGAAGCGTAATCCGTCAGAAAGGCCAGCCCGGCGGCTGGCTTTTCACACCACAGAGGAAAGGGACATGAGCAGGCGCACGTCACTAATCGTTGTTGTTGGGGTAGGTCTTGCATTCGCCGCGCTGGCGTTCGGCGTCATGCGGCGCAGCGAGGCAACCACGGATTTCCGGCAAGCCGCTGTCGCTGACCTGCACGCGGCCGAGAACTACAACGGGTTCATTCAGCAGGTGGCCGAACATGCCCCGGAGGGCATGAAAAAGACCGTGGCCACCGCTTGGGCGAACTGCGCTCGCATCAGCACCAAATGGGTAGACCGTCTGCCCGTACCGTCTGGCCCTTCGC
The DNA here is from genome assembly GCF_036320065.1 of Stenotrophomonas sp. SMYL8. Classification (NCBI taxonomy): domain Bacteria; kingdom Pseudomonadati; phylum Pseudomonadota; class Gammaproteobacteria; order Lysobacterales; family Lysobacteraceae; genus Stenotrophomonas; species Stenotrophomonas sp. SMYL8. The sequence continues at coordinate 8,397 of NZ_JAWIRR010000039.1, read as the reverse complement.
AGCACGAACTAGACGTGTGCGAGGCCTCGGCCGTGCAGTTGGCCACCAGTCGCGGCCATGACGCCGCAGCATCGAGCCAATACGCCCAACGACTCCGCGCTGCCAGCGCGGCGGTGCGGGCTGCTAACTAATTCATCAAAAGAGGAAAGGAACATGCGTAATGCAAAAGAAGGCGTAGCACTGGCGGCCATCGTGGCCAAAGAAACCACCGAAGGGAAGTGGAGCGGAACCGGCGGAGGCCTTGGATTCGGCACTGGCGGCCTTGGTCTGTTCGTTGGCGGCATGAGCGGCACCAAGCGCGAGCAGTCGCAGCGGGCCAAAGAGTTCGAAGCCCCGCCAAAGGCGTCGTTTAACTGGCTGTATGTGTTCGCGCCGCTCATCCTCTTGCTGGTCGTCGCCGCAATGTTCGGTTTCGGATCGAGCTTCGTGCAGTTCATGGCAGACGGTCAGCCAGCGGCGACCGGCAGCCTCGGCCGCGCTCAGGAAGGTCTTGACCAAATGGTTAGCGTCTTGGGCCAGTTCGTGCCGTTGCTGGCCATCGTCGGCGCGGCCTTGTGGTTCATCTTTGGGCGCAGTCGCCGCGAAGACGAGGAAAACGCCCGATTCAAGGCCGCCGAAGCCGCCGACCGCATCAAGGAAGGCATCTACTACCGGCTGCGTTACGTCGAGGACGACCACGTTGTGTTCGATCCAAAAACCGGCCGGGAAGTACCGGCCGAACGCAATCACATCCTTTCGCTGTTGGACGAGCTGGCCAGCAGTGAGCAGGCCGAGTGAGCAAGGAGACGCCGCTATGTTGTTACATCTTGTACCCCGCCTGTTCGCGTGCCGTGTCAACGAGCCGGAATGCGCCCTGATCGACTTTCATTGTCCCGCGCTCGGGCTGAAGCTGCGCAACGGTATCGAGCTGGTCGCCCGGCGACCGTACCCGAACAAGCACTATCTGGTGGCCTGCCGCAAAGTTGGCCAAAAGGCCATGAACGGCTTTCTGGTCGAGACGACCGAGCGCGTGCGCGAGTTCACGACGCTGACCCGCTGGGCCGTCGGCGCTGATCGCATCGTCAACCATCAGGTGCAGTATTTCGTGCTCGATGACGAGCTGGACGCCATCACCGACTATATGCCGCTCTGGTATGCAACGTCGCCGAGCCTTGGCAGCTTCTCCAGTCGCTGGCCCGCCGTGGCCAACGACTGGACACCGGCCGCCGCACAGCCGCGCATGGAACTGGTCAGCCGCGACCGCGCTGGCCATTACGCCGACCGCCTCGATGACGCAGGCCGCGTGATCGAGCGGGCCGAAGTGTTTCAGTTGCATACCGTCGAGCGTGAGCGCGTTCTGTATCGCAGCAATTCATCCATTTATGACCGCATCCCGACCGCCGATATGGCGTTCCGGGCCACCATCTAACCCACTCAAACCGACGCCGCCGGGCCTGCCGGTGGCGTCATGGAGACGTTGCCCAATGCGTGATCCTAACGACCCCGGCACAATGGATATAGGGATGACCACCCTAATCGGTTATGCCCGTGTCTCGACCGCTGACCAGTCGCTTGATATGCAGATCGAGGCCTTGAAAAAGGCCGGTTGCCATCAGGTATTCACCGACGTGGCCAGCGGGGCCAAGGCGGCCCGGCCGGGCCTAGAAAAAGCCCTCGCATACCTGCGCGAAGGCGATACGCTTGTAGTGTGGAAGATCGACCGGCTTGGCCGTTCGCTTCCCCATTTGGTGCAAACCGTGGACGAGCTGCGCGAGCGCGGCGTAGCGTTCCGCTCGCTGACTGACGCGGGAATTGACACCGCGACCCGAAACGGCAAACTGCTGTTTAACCTATTCGCCACGCTTGCCGAGTTCGAGCGTGACCTGATACGGGAACGAACCAAGGCCGGGTTGGCCACCGCAGCGGCCCGAGGCCGCCACGGCGGGCGCAGGCCGGTAGTAACACCGGCCAAGCTGGAAAGAGCGCGTAAGCTGATGGCCGACAAAGGGCTGACCGTCCGCGAGGCGGCCGCCGCTGTCAAAGTCGGCAAGACTGCCTTGTATGAGGCTTTGAAGGACGCCGGCGACGGCGACCGCACGGAGGGCGACGAATAGGGCGGCCGGTGGCCGTCTCCGTTCGTTGACCTGTTTGGGTGCCAGTGTATCGGCTGGGCGGAATTGCAACGCTTTCAGCGTCCGCCACTGCGTTCCGGCCCAAGGGTGCAACAACCGCTTTCCAGCCGATTGACCACAGGCCCACAGGCCAACAACCGAACGGAGAAACCACCATGAACTACACCGCCCTTTACTCGACCATCTACCGCGTGCGGAACCTTACCCGCACCGTCGCCAAAATCCTCGCTTGGGCGCTCGGTCTACAGCTCGCCATCCTCTACGGGCTGGCCACCGTCGCCGACGCGCCGCTGATGCAGCTTGCAGGCCCCGGCCTTCGCTTCGCGGCCGTGCTGGCCGTGGTGATCTTCGCCCCGCGAGTCTTCGACGCCGCGCTACGCCGCATTGCCACCCGCCGGGCCTGAACGGCTCGGCACCAAAGGGAAATTCCCGGCGCGGCGCTCGACCGCCACCCAACTGCCCCGGCAAACCTCCCAGCAGCCCCTACAAGGCCCGTTCGCCTCCCTACCCTACCGCCTTTCCCTCCCGGCCCTCACAGGGCCTTTTTGCGGCCAAAGAAAAAGGGCCGTGAGGCCCTTGCTTTCCTTGGTGTTGGCGGTCAGTCGTGGCGCTGACCTTCATCGTTAAAGGGAAATGCCGCCGCCTTTCGAGGCGCTGCGCTGCTGTTGTTGCGCCAGACTGGCAGCTTGGCCGGGCCGGGCGGTGCCCTTCCCGTTCACATAGCCGACCGTATAGGTGCGACCGGCAACGATCTGATCGCCCTTAGCTTCCAGATCGGCGAAGGCCGAGCGCGAATGCTCGACAATGCCCTTGCCGGAAAGTTGGTAGACCGCCTTGCTATCGACGTGCAGAACCTGCCCGGTGTAGGCGGATTCCTTGCCATCCTTGCCGGTGTCCGGCTTGGTGGCTTCGGCCAATTGGTAGATGCCCTTGGGCAGCCCGTTTTCCGGCAGAACCTTGATAGTTATCCACTCGCCTTTCACCACCTGGTCGAGCTGGCGACTACCGTTCAGGACGCAGACCTTGCGCGAGCCTTCCGGCATCATCTTCGGCGCTGGCCCGGTCGGGTTCAGGCTGTTAGGGATGTTTGCCATACGTTTCGTACTCCTATCTATTTTCACTATGCTTAAATTAACGAATCAAGCGCCAGCGGTGCGAACGGCGAGCCATCGGGCTTCCGTCCATTCAGCTTAGGGCGTAACAAGTGGATATAAAGCGATTCCAGCTTGTCGAGAGCTTCAACCGCGCAAGGCACAAAGGCGTAGCGGTTAAAGTTCTTGACTGGATGGCTGCTGATACGGGAATACACATTCCGCGACTGTCCAACATAAACAACATCGTCGCCATCGAGCAGGAAGTAAATGCCTGTCGCATGTTTCCACGGTAAGGCAGCAGCGACAATTTCGTGGTGCATAAGCAGTGTTTTGCCGGTTAGCGCAGCACCGGCAACGCTCATTCGCTCTATATCTCGCAACGCGAAAAGTTTTGCCTCAAGGGCGGCCACTTCTCTGCGTAGTAGGTCGCGGCGCAGCAGGGTGGCTTGTTTTTCCGCTTCTCGCTTCTCGCGATTGGCCTTCCGCGTTGCCTGTCCCTTAGCGCAAATCGCCTTCCGCTCCTCTGGCGTCATGCGATGCATCCCCCACGCCTCTTCGGCGCTGGCCCGGTCGGATTCAGGATTCAGGCTATTAGGTATGGTTGCCACACGTTTCGTCCCCCTGTCCATTGCATTGAAAAAAGCGGCCGCGAACGGCCGCCGGTAGTCATCAGTTGCAGCCCTTGCCGGTGCTTCCGGCCATCGGATGGCCTTCCCACGTCGGCAGGATAATGTCCTTCGTCACCATGATGTTGAACTCGTAGCCCGGACGGATTTCGAGCGTCGGCTGAATGTTCATGTTGCGTTGGGCCATCTGCATACCAATCTGCCCCATCTGCTGACCCAGCGACCCGGCGATGATTTGCGAGCTGCTGTAGTTCTCGCCGTTGCTGGCCTGCGGCTGCGAAAGCTGGATGCCTGCGGAGAAGACAGAAAGCAGCAAGCCGCTGCCGAAGATGCGCAGATAGTGGTTGTTCACCTTGTCGTTGAACCCAGCATAGCCGCCCATGTCCGCGCCCGGCATGTTGTCAATCGAGATCGAAGAACCATCCGGGTAGATGATGCGCCGCCAGACCGCGAGCGCCCGCTGTTGGCCGAGCGTTACGCCACTGTCGTAGGTGCCGACAACACGCGAACCCGGCGGAATCAGGCATTGCGTGCCGGTGGCGCTGTCGTACACCGCTTCACGCACCTGCCCGATGATTTGGCCCGGTAGATCGGAGTTGATGCCGGAAATCATTACGCCGGGAATAACCCAACCGGCTTTGATTTCCTGCGATGGGGCGATGGCCGCCTTGCGCTGGCGAGCCAGATAGACCTCAGCTTCTGGCGTGCCTGCGAGGAACGCTTGTTTGCGATCCTGCTGGTTCTCGGCCGCCATGCTGTTGCCACCCATACCGCCACCGCCCATGCCCGGCATACCGCCGCCCATGCCGCCCATACCTGCGGCCTGACCGTTCGCGGCCAAGTAGCGGTTCATCAGCTCGTCCGCGTTAACGCGGTTCCCGCCCGCCTGCTGCATGGCCACCTGCTGGGTGCCGCCGTTCTGGCCGCCCTTGGTCGTGAAGCCCTGCACCGAGGCGTCACCGTTCAGGGCTTCGTCCCACTTGGCCAGTCGCTTGTCTTCGGCCTGCTGAATCTGGCGCAACCGGCGTTGCATGGCCTCAGAGGGCGCGGCCGGGGCCGCCTTCTGCTGGGCTTCGGTCGGCTGGCCGCCGGTTTCGACCGGCTGCGCCGTGTCCGTGGGCATCTGCGGCTGACCTGCCGGGGGCACGTAGTCGTTGCCGTCCGGCCGCACAGGGGGAGCCGCTACCGTTGCCACTGGTGGCCCGTCGCCTTCGGCCTTCGGGGCAACCTGCGCCGCTTGCCGCTGGAAAAACGTGTAGCTGACGCCCGCCACAGCGAGCAGGATCACGCCACCGACAACGAACAACGGTTTGTTGTTCAGGCGGCGAACCCCCTTTCCTCTTTTTGGTGTCGCCAGATAGTCGGGCGAGCCGTTGCCATCCGCTCGCATATCAGGATCGTCGTGCATATCCGCGTCGTCGTCATGCTCGCGGTCGTTATGCACTTCCGCATCCTCAAGCGGCAGGTCGGTGTTCTGGTCGTTGTCTTTGTCGTGTGTGCTCATTGCGCACCCCCTCGAACCGTGAACGGGGCACCCGGCAGGAGCTGGCCATTAGAGCCGCGCGGGTAGTACCGGCTGGCCTCGGTGCCCTGATATTGCAGACGCAGCAGCACGCCGCTATCGAGCGGCGATGCGATGTAGCGCAGAGGCACACCCGCACCACCGGCCTTGCCGGTCTGCGGATCAACCAACGTCACGCCATAACCCCGCGCACGGAGCGCGGGCAGCATGGCCGCCGTCAGTGCGTCGTGATCCTTCGCGGCCGGAGGATCGAGCACAATGGTCGTCCGCGCCGGAGGAAGCGGATCGGCCAGATAGGCGACCGTATCGCCTGCGAGCGTTTGCGCATCGCTGGCCGTCACGGTCGGTTCCACGTAAGACATGGTAGGCCGCGACGTTGCGCAGGCGCTCAGGAGAAGCGCCGCCGCGAGCGGCGCGAGCAGGTGAAATCGTGCCATCTTATTTGCCCCCCCGTGCGCGTAATGGTGACTTCGGTTTGATTGCGGCCGACGCCGACAATCAGAGACGCCCGGTCAAGCACCTTATCGACCACGTAGCGATCGCCGATCGGGCGGTAGTTGACGAGCTTCTCGCTGGCTTTGGAGAACAGGCCGCCGTCGTTGCCCTTGGCGACCAGTGCCGGAGCCTCGCCGTTGAAGCTGGACGACGGGAACTGAATGTAGGTCTTGCTGCCGTCCGTGTAGACGCGCACCGGCTTCCAGCTCGGGTTATCGCCACCGATGCGGAAACCGAAATCGAGGTTGGCCAGATTCTGCCCGGTCGGCATGGTGTTGTTGTAGACCTGCTTGGCGTGCTGCTCGCGGTAGGCGGCCCACTGGCGTTCTACGTCGTCGGGGTAATCGAACGACAGCACCGGAATCCACTCGCGTTGCGTGCTGGCCAGCTTGATCGAGTACAGGCGGCGGTCAGTGGCCACGCTCAGGTTAGTGACCAGTCCGGCGTCGGTAGGCTTGACCACAATCACGGTCGTAGCGTTCGCCCCGCTGCCCATCGTGGCGGGGGTGATTTTCCAACGTGCGTTGTCGCCCGCGTGAACGTCGTTCACAACTTCGCCCGGTTGCAGCTCGATATTGCAGACCTGCAAGGGTGTGCAAACCAACGTCGGCAGGGTGGCACCAAAAAGGTATTTCACGCTGCCGTCTGCGCCACGACGCGGGCGGTCAGGGTGTGACTTCCATTGATTGGCCAAGCGGATGCCGTAGGCCTCCTTACCATCGAGCCGCACCTGATCGGGCGACACCAGATTAACCGGCGGCAGAACTTCACCTTGGCCAGCAGCGAGCGCCGGAACGTCTTGCGCGAACGTGGGGGCAGCAATTGCGGCAACGAAAAGGCCCGCCATCCATTGAGTCTTTTTCATATATTCACCAGTCATCATTAGTTGCGAACGGGCCAAGAGAATTGGCGGACGTAGAGGCCAACCGGGTTGGCCATAAGCTGGGCTTCATCCTTCGGCGCAGCGATCAGGACGTTGGCCGTGAGCTGATAGCTTTGGGTGCCGATCAGCTTGCCGGAAGTGCGGTTTTTCACCGTTTCCGTCCACTCGACTTGCCAAGTGTCTTTCGAGAGCTGGACAGGCGTTTGCATGGCCACCTCGACGGTTTCATTGGCGGCCCGCTGATACGGGTTGTGTTCCCGGTGATACGCGGCCAGCGTCTGATACGCGGCACTGTCGGGCAGCGTCATCGCATAGGTCGCATCGACGACGCGCTTTGTGGCCCGGTTGTCCGCGTACACCGTGCGAGCACCAAGAACCCAATCTTGCAGCGCGGCGCGGATTTGTTCGGTCTTCGGCCCCGGCGTGGCCTGATCGGCCCGCCAGATTTCGCGGCTTTTGCCGTTGGCGTCGGTGTTGACGTAGTAGACCGCGATTTTCTCTTTGGAGGCCTGAATGACGTTCCCGGCCGCCGAGAGAATCAGCGCGACACCAACGACAAACGCGGCCGTCCGCCAGTTGCGGGCGTCGATGATATGGCTGCCATAACGCTCGTTCCACTCGCGGCGGGCTGCGAGGTAAGGAGTGCCGGGCGGGGCTTTCGGTGCCCGCTGACCCTTTTTCTTGCTATTGGGTTGCATAAGTACGTCCGTCCATTTGATAGTCTGTAGACTATATTATTGGCCAAAGTAACCCCTCCTAGCAAGCACTAGGAGAGGCTTTTTTCGGGTTAGTCCCGGCGATTGTTGCGTTGATGCTTCGACAGTTCTTCGAGGTCGTCCCACATGTCGCGGCTGCGACGGTTGCCGAACAGGGGAACCCTGCTCAGTCCGCGCCCTACGCTGACCATTGCGCCGCTCAGAGGGCGGAACAGCCAGCGCGTTTTTCGTTGGGCGGTGGACACTTTCGCGTCGATTCTGTCGAGCTGGTCACTGTAGCCTTTACGGCGCAACCACTGCCCTAACGCCCATAGTCCAAGGCCTATCAAAAACATGGCCAGCAAGGGCAGGAAGAACAAGGCGAGTTCGGCGATCATGGCTTACTCCCCCCCTTTGGTGTCAGGCTTGGCCGGGCCTGCATCGCTTGGCGATGCTGGCGACGGTTCTGCCGGGCGAATGACGTTCTGCGGTTCTGCACTGGCCGGGGCCGAGCTGGGAGCCATCGAGCCATCAGCATCAGCACCGGAGCCGGGCACCGGCTGCGGCGCACCGGCACCCAGCGACAGGCCTGCCGCGCCTTCCATGCCGGGAACGGCAATCGCGGAGAGGATGCCCGCACCACGGGTAATACCCGACGCAATTTGATGGCCAGAAACACCGCTCTTGGCTTCGCCCTGCCCTTCGCCAGCTTGGGCTGCTGGCGACTGCGCAGAGGCGCTAGGGGCCGAGCTGGACGCGGAGGCGTCCGCATTACCGGCCGGAGGCGTTTGCGCCCCTGCCGCCGTTTGCTGGCCCTTGTCGTCGTCACCACCCTGCGCGGCCTTCCCGGCCTGCTTGGCGGCCTGCTGCACACCGCTGCTAGGCTGCTGCGGCGCTGGCCCCGGCGATTGTGGCGCGGCGCTGCCGCCCACTCGGGCACCTGCCGACGATGCGCCCTTGGCCGCCGCTTG
>NZ_JAWIRR010000038.1:8685-37432 GCF_036320065.1 Stenotrophomonas sp. SMYL8 | reverse complement strand
GGTTGCGGGGGGCGCTGCAAGTACGTCCCTGTAAGCTCGGTCGCCGCATCCATGCGGCTCACGCCCCCGCAACCGGACCCACCCCGCCTTCGACAGTTTTCTGCGATCTGTCGGAAGCTGCTGCTGATGGTGGGTGCCGACCGTTGGTCGGCACGGGGTCGGAGCCCATTTTGAATACTGCTATCTGACAGAAAAATCGTGTCGACCAACGGTCGACACCTACCAACAGCCGCGCATGCCAATCGCCGCAGTTGCCAGTAGATCCACGTCATGCGTGGATGATTCATGCGACATCTGACAGATGTGCCGACCAACGGTCGGCACCCACCAATAGCGACCTGAACCTGTCGAAGGTGGGGCGGTGTCGGAGTGCGGGGTGTCAGCCGCATGGATGCGGCTGCCAAGCTTACAGGGACGTACTTGCAGCGTCCCCGCACTCCGACACCGCCCCGCCAGCCCACGGAATGCATGCTGTTGCCGCTGCTTCGACTTTTGCCGTTGACGTTGATTGCAGCAGGTGCAGGGCTGCAAGCCCTGCCGAAAACCCCTTACCGCGCTTGCTCCTGCTTGCGCACGATCGCCATCGCGATCTCCAGCGACTGCTCGTAATTCAACCGCGGGTCCACCGTTGAGCGATACGCACGCTCCAGGTCACGCTCGGTCAGTTCGCGCGCGCCACCGGTGCATTCGGTCACGTCCTCGCCAGTCAGCTCCAGGTGCACGCCACCCAGGCGCGTGCCCGCGGCCGCATGCAGATCAAACGACATCTCCACTTCGCCACGCACATTGTCGAAACGACGCGTCTTGAAGCCATTGGCAGTGCTTTCGGTGTTGCCATGCATCGCATCGCACACCCACAGCACGCGGCGGCCATCACGCTTGACGGCATCCAGCAGCGGCGGCAGCTTCTCGGCGATCTGCGCCGCACCCATGCGGTGGATGAAGCTCAGTCGACCCGGTTCGTCGTGCGGGTTGAGCACATCGATCAGGCGCAGCAGCTGGTCCGGCGTCACCGACGGGCCGACCTTGATCGCAATCGGATTGCGCACGCCACGCAGGTATTCCACGTGCGCGCCATCGAGCGCAGCCGTGCGCATGCCGATCCACGGGTAATGCGTGCTCAGGTTCAACCAGCCCTGCTGGCGCGGCACCTGGCGGGTCAGCGCCTGCTCGTAGGGCAGCAGCAGTGCTTCATGCGAGGTATAGAAGTCGATGCGGTTGAGGTTGTGCACGCGGGCCCCGGCCAGGGTCTCCATGAAGTGCACCGCATCGCCGATCGAGGCCACCATCTTCTGGTAATCGGCCGCCAGCGGCGAGTGGCTTACCCACTCCAGGTTCCAGTATTCGGGGTGGTGCAGGTCGGCGAAACCACCGTCGATCAGCGCACGCACGAAGTTCATCGTCATCGCCGAATGCGCGTGGGCCTGCAGCATCCGCTTCGGGTCCGGCAGACGCGCTGCTTCAGTGAAAGCGGGGGCGTTGATCACATCGCCGCGGTAGCTTGGCAGGGTCACGCCGTCGCGGGTCTCGGTATCGGCCGAACGCGGCTTGGCGTACTGGCCGGCAAAGCGGCCAACGCGGATCACCGGCTGGCGCAGGCCGTGCACCAGCACCAGGCTCATCTGCAGCAGTACCTTCAGCCGGTTGGAAATGGTGCCCGATTCGCAGTCGCTGAAGTTCTCCGCGCAGTCGCCGCCCTGCAGCAGGAAGCGCTTGCCTTCCTGCGCCTCGGCCAGCTGCTGCTTCAGCGCCAGGATCTCCCAGGAAGTCACCAGCGGCGGCAGCCGCTTCAGCTCGTGCAGGGCGGCGTCCAGCGCCACCGGGTCCGGGTAGGTCGGCATCTGCAGCGCGGTCTTGCCACGCCAGCTCTCCGGCGACCAGGCGGCGCCAGTGGCGGCTGCGGCGGGATCGGGCACGGGCGGAACGGCGGACAGGCTCATTGCAGACTTCCGGGATGGGGGGCGGTCATGGTCGCAGAGCCAGCCGCTGGCGCAAAGGGCCGACCTGCTCGGCCAGGCCGCCTGAACGGCAGGGAAAGGCCGATGCGAGCAGCCAGATCCAGCATGGTCAGCCGCTCAAGGCAGGCGCATGATCTGTTACGGAGTAACACTTCCACGTCATGGACCGGCCCCTTCCACGCCCTGCCATCACTCTTCCCATCATGAAGCCCTCGCCCCTCGCTACCGGCATCACCTTCGCCCTGGCCCTGGCCAGCCTGCCCGCCTTCGCGGCCGCCGCCGATGGCGCCGGGCCTGCGGTCAAGGACCTGGACACGGTCACCGTCAGCGCCCAACTCGACCAGGCCCGCAACGCGTTGTCGCCGGACATCGGCAGCAGCCAGTACCAGATCAGCGCCGAGGACATCCAGAAGCAGCCGCTGGGCGCCTCCGCGCCGCTCAGCCAGGTGCTGCTGCAGGCACCCGGCGTGGTCCAGGATTCCTATGGCGGCGTGCACGTGCGCGGCGACCACGCCAACCTGCAGTACCGCATCAACGGCGTATTGCTGCCCGAATCGATCTCCGGCTTCGGCCAGACCCTGGATGCGCGCACCATCAAGAGCATCCGCCTGATGGACGGCGCGTTGCCGGCGCAGTTCGGCGAGCGCACCGCGGCGGTGGTCGACATCACCACCCGCAATGGCGCCGAGCTGGGCAACGGTGGCAGTGCCGGGCTGACCGCGGGCTCGTTCGGCAAGATCAACCCGAATGCCTCGTGGTGGGGCAACCAGGGACGCTGGAGCTGGTTCCTGACCGGCAATTACGACCAGAACGAGGTCGGCCTGGAGAACCCCACCAACTCGCGCAAACCGCTGCACGACGACACCCACCAGGGCAAGGCCTTCGCCGACCTGACCTACCTGGTCAACGAGAACACCCGCCTGAGCGTGTTCGCCGGCTTCGCCAACAACCGCTTCCAGATTCCGGTCAATCCGGGGCAGACGCCACAATTCGGCTATCTCGATACCACCACCTTCGATTCCAGCCAGCTGGATGAGACCCAGCGCGAGACCACCCGCTTCGGCATGCTGGTACTGCAGGGCACGCTGGGCAGCACCGCCTACCAACTGTCGGCCGGGCAGCGCTACAGCGATGTGGCGTTCAATCCGGACGTCATCGGCGATCTGGTGTTCAGTGGCGTCGCCTCGCAGGTCCAGCGCAGCAACCGTGCCAACACCCTGCAGGCCGACTTCTCCACACCACTGGGCAACGACCACACGCTGCGCTACGGCTTGTACGGCAACTACGAGAACGCACGGGCCAGCAGCAACAGCTGGGTGTTCCCGGTTGATGACGGCGGCCAGCAGTCCAGCACCACGCCGCTGCTGATTCCTGACCACAGCGCCTTCCATGCCAGCACGCTGGCGTTGTACGTACAGGATGAGTGGAAAATCGGCGACGACTGGACCGTCAACTACGGTCTGCGCGGTGACCGCTACAAGGCCTTCGGCCGCACCGAGGGCCAGCTCAGCCCGCGCGTGGGCGTGGTCTGGAATGCCAGCGACAGCACCACCGTGCATGCCGGCTATTCGCGCTATTTCACGCCACCGGCCAGTGAACTGATCGCCAGCAGCGACATCGCCCTGTACGACGGCACCACCAACCAGCAGCCCAGCGGCGGCAACAACACGCCGCTGGCCGAGCGCAGCGACTACTACGACATCGGCGTCTCGCAGCAGCTGGGTGAACACCTGACCCTGGGCCTGGACGCTTACGACCGCCGCGTCGCGCGCCTGCAGGACGAAGGCCAGTTCGGCGCCGCCTACATCTATTCGACCTTCAACTACCGCCGCGGACACATCCGTGGCCTGGAGTTCAGTGCCGACTACAGCAACGGCCCGTTCAGTGCCTACTTCAATGCCGCGCTGAACAAAGCCATCGGTACGGATGTCATCACCAGCCAGTACAACCTCGATCCCGAGGCGCTGGCCTATGTGGCCAACCACTGGATCCACCTCGACCACGACCAGAAGCTGACCTCGTCGGGTGGCCTCAGCTACGCCTTCGCCGGGCACAACCGGATCGGTGCCAACTACGTGTTCGGCAGCGGCCTGCGTTCGGACATCGAAGGCGTACCCAACGGCGGCGAGCTGCCGTCGTACCTGCAGGTGAACCTCAGCGCCGGGCACGATTTCAATGCCGACAGCGGCCATCCATTGCACGTGCAGCTGGCGGTGATCAACGCTTTGGACCGCAGCTACCAGCTGCGCGATGGCGGTGGCGTCGGCGTGTTCGCTCCGCAATGGGGACCGCGCCGCGGCGCCTACATGAGCCTGCAGCAGGATTTCTGAGAACGGACCGTGGTAGTGCCGGCCGCTGGCCGGCATCTACGGGAAAGCTGCCGTCGTTCACGAGGTTGCCGGCCAGCGGCCGGCACTACCTTGCCTCAGCGCTTGACCTTGCGCAGCGACACCACCAGCGCCCACAGCGCCAGCAGCACGAACCACACGCCCGACCACATCGGCATGGTCAGGCCGAGGAAGGTCCAGTCGATGTTGCCGCAGTTGCCAGTGCCGGTCAGCACCGTGCGGAACACTTCCAGCGGCCCCATGGTTTCGCTCAGGAAGGCCAGCGGCGGGCCACAGGTGGATCCCATTTCCGGCGGCAGCATCTGCACGTAGACGTGGCGCGCGGCGATGCCCACGCCCACTGCGGCGGCAATGAACGCCAGCACGCCATAGGTCGCGCGTCCGGGGCGGTTGGACGGACCATGCAGTGCACCGATCAGGAACAGCAGGCCAAGCGCAGCGAAGGCCAGGCGCTGGAAGATGCACAGCGGACACGGCTCCAGGCCCATCTTCAGCTGCAGGAAGATCGCGTAGCCAAGCAGGCCCGCGCAGATCAGGAAGCCCAGGAAGAACTGGGCGCGGAAGGGCCAGCGCAGTGGATTCATCGTCAACGCTCGAATGGATCAGGCGCCAAGCGTAACCGAGAGTGCGCGCCATTCGAACCGCCACAGGTGACGCCTGTCGGAACGGTGTGGGTCAGAGCCCTGTCCTGCAGAAAGGGATCCGCCCCCGGAAACGCAAAAGCCCGGCAGAGGCCGGGCTTTCGCTGTGTCGCATTGGAGCGGTCCGATTACTCGGCCACTTCCTCGGCCACGACCGGACGGTCAACCAGCTCGACGTAGGCCATCGGCGCGTTGTCGCCAGCGCGGAAGCCGCACTTCAGCAGACGCAGGTAGCCACCCGGACGGTTCGCGTAGCGCGGGCCCAGGATGGTGAACAGGTTGCCCACGGCTTCGTTGTCGCGCAGGCGGGCGAAGGCCAGACGGCGGTTGGCGACGGAGTCGACCTTGGCCAGGGTGATCAGCGGCTCGGCAACGCGGCGCAGTTCCTTGGCCTTCGGCAGGGTGGTCTTGATCAGCTCGTGCTTGAACAGCGAGGCAGCCATGTTCTTGAACATCGCTTCGCGGTGGGCGCTGGTACGGCTGAACTTACGGCCAGACTTCTGGTGACGCATGGTGATATTCCTTGGTTAATGATGAGACTGTGCGGATCGTTGTCGCCATCCTGGCGTTGCTGCGCGGACTGCGGTTGGTCCTGGCCACCCGTCCTGGGCGACCTGCCGCGCGAACCTGGGGTTCGTCGTGGCATGGTGTGTTGCGTTGAAGGCCCCACCGCGAACGGTGGAGCCTTCAGGCATTACCGATATCAGCCCAGCATGCCGTGGCTGGCGACACCGGCCGGCGGCCAGTTCTCCAGCTTCATGCCGAGCGACAGGCCGCGCTGAGCCAGCACTTCCTTGATCTCGGTGAGCGACTTCTTGCCCAGGTTCGGGGTCTTCAGCAGCTCCACTTCGGTCTTCTGGATCAGATCGCCGATGTAGTAGATGCTTTCAGCCTTCAGGCAGTTGGCCGAACGCACGGTCAGCTCCAGATCGTCGATCGGGCGCAGCAGGACCGGATCCACGCCGTTGTTGGCCGGCTTGGCTGCACCGCGGTCGCGGTGGGTGAAGTCACCGAACACCGACAGCTGGTCGCTGAGGATGTCGGCGGCGGTGCGCACGGCTTCCTCGGCGTCGATGGTGCCGTTGGTCTCGATATCGATGACCAGCTTGTCCAGGTCGGTACGCTGTTCGACGCGGGCCGCTTCCACGGCATAGGCGACGCGGCGGACCGGCGAGAACGAGGCATCCAGGACCAGACGGCCGATGGCACGGGTTTCTTCGTCCGGACGACGACGCGCGGCAGCCGGCTGGTAGCCGAAACCACGTTCGATCTTCAGACGCATGTTGATCGCCGTATCCTTGGTCAGGTGGCAGATCACGTGTTCGCCGTTCAGGATCTCCACATTGTGGTCGACCTTGATGTCGGCAGCGGTGACAACGCCCGGGCCCTGCTTGGACAGGGACAGGGTGGCGCTGTCGCCAGAGTGCATACGGATGGCCACGTCCTTGAGGTTCAGCAGGACTTCGAGCACGTCCTCCTGCAGACCTTCGACCGTGGTGTACTCATGCAACACGCCGTCGATTTCGACTTCCGTGATGGCGAAGCCCGGGATGGACGACAGCAGCACGCGACGCAGGGCATTACCCAGCGTATGCCCGTAACCCCGCTCCAAAGGTTCGATAACGACCTTTGCACGGGTGTCGGTAAGGCGTTCGATCTGCGGACCGCGAGGACGCAGAACCTGGTTGGCGGTAACCGTCATGTTGCGGGTTCTCCTAGTGAACCCCCGGCCGTCGCCGGGGGCTCTCCAATGTGAATTACTTCGAATACAGCTCGACGATCAGCGCTTCGTTGATGTCCGCAGGCAGATCCGAACGATCCGGAACAGCCTTGAAGATGCCGGTGAACTTGCCGGAATCCACTTCAACCCACGACGGGCTCAGGTCATGCTGGGCGGCGACGGTCAGGGCTTCCTGGACGCGCAGCTGCTTGGCAGCCTTTTCAGACAGAGCGATGGCGTCGCCAGCCTTGACCTGGTACGAAGCCAGGTTGACCGACTTGCCATTCACGGTGACGCCGCGGTGCGACACCAGCTGACGGGCAGCCGGACGGGTCACGGCGAAGCCCATGCGGTAGACGACGTTGTCCAGGCGGGTTTCCAGCAGCTGCAGCAGGTTCTCGCCGGTGTTGCCCTTCTTGGTCGAGGCCTTCTTGTAGTAGTTGCGGAACTGACGCTCCAGCAGGCCGTAGATACGCTTGACCTTCTGCTTTTCACGCAGCTGGGTGGCGTAGTCGGACAGCTTGCCCTTGCGGGCAGTGGCGCCGTGCTGGCCGGGCTTCTGCTCCAGCTTGCACTTCGAGTCCAGCGCACGCGCCGGGCTCTTCAGGGACAGGTCGGCGCCTTCGCGACGGGCGAGCTTACAGGTAGGACCGATATAACGAGCCATTTCTTATCGCTCCCTTTAGACGCGACGCTTCTTCGGCGGACGGCACCCGTTGTGCGGGATAGGCGTCACGTCGATGATGTTGGTGATCTTGTAGCCGACGTTGTTCAACGAACGCACGGCCGACTCACGGCCCGGACCCGGGCCCTTGATGCGGACTTCCAGCGACTTCACGCCGTAGTCCAGCGCAGCACGACCGGCCTTTTCAGCAGCCACCTGGGCAGCGAACGGGGTCGACTTGCGCGAACCGCGGAAGCCAGCGCCACCGGAGGTCGCCCACGACAGAGCGTTGCCCTGGCGGTCGGTGATGGTGACGATGGTGTTGTTGAACGAAGCGTGGACGTGGGCAACGCCGTCGGTGACGACGCGCTTGATCTTCTTCTTGGTCTTAGCAGCGGGCTTAGCCATTTCTCAGTCCCTTACTTCTTGATCGCCTTGCGCGGACCCTTGCGGGTGCGGGCGTTGGTACGGGTGCGCTGGCCACGCAGCGGGAGGCCACGACGGTGACGCAGGCCGCGGTAGCAGCCCAGGTCCATCAGGCGCTTGATCGCGATGCCGATCTCACGGCGCAGATCGCCTTCCACGATGTACTTGCCGACTTCGGCGCGCAGGCGCTCGATTTCCGGCTCCGACAGATCGCGGATCTTGGTGGTCGAAGCAACGCCTGCGACTTCGCAGACCTTCTTCGAACGGGTACGGCCGATGCCGTAAATGCTTTGCAACCCGACCCAGACATGCTTCTGGGCTGGCAGGTTGACGCCTGCAATACGCGCCATGACGCGGTTCTCCAGCTGAGTGATGGCCGACAGCGCGCCTCGGGCACGCCAATCCGGCAGGATGGATCAAAAAAGTGAACTAGCGATACTAACAAGGTTCCGGTTTACATGGAAGCCCGTGAAACCATTGGTTTCATGAACCCGGCCTGGGGAGTGTGCCCAGGCTCCGGCGCCGGATGGGGTTGGACCTGGGGTTTCCCCCGGGGCCGCCCGCGCTACTCCAGCGCGGGACCACCTCATCACACCCCCACCCGGAACCGCTGCGGGGGCCGCCCTTCGTTTGTGTGGCCGGAGTCCGCGAAGCGGAGGGACCATCACGTCAGGAAGACGAAAGTATAACAGGCCAATCAGCCGCGGGCAAAACCGCCGCGGTTGCCGCCCTTCAGGTTGGCCTTCTTCAGCAGGCTCTCGTACTGGTGGGACATCAGGTGCGCCTGCACCTGGGCGATGAAGTCCATCACCACCACCACCACGATCAGCAGCGAAGTACCACCGAAGTAGAACGAGGCGTTCAGCTGCGTGCGCATCAGTTCCGGCAGCAGGCAGACGATCACCAGGTAGGCCGAGCCGGCCGCGGTCAGGCGGGTCAGCACGCCGTCGATGTAATCGGCAGTGGCCTTGCCCGGACGGATGCCCGGAATCAGTGCGCCCGACTTCTTCAGGTTGTCGGCGGTTTCCTGCGAGTTGAACACCAGCGCGGTATAGAAGAACGCGAAACCGGTGATCAGCGCAGCGAACACGATCATGTGCAGCGGCTCGCCCGGGCCGAGCGCGTTGGCGACCTTCTGCAGGACCTGGCCGAAGCTGCTCTGGTTGGCAGCCTGGCCGGACCACATGGCCAGGGTAGCCGGGAAGGCCAGCAGGCTCGAGGCGAAGATCGCCGGGATGACGCCGGCCATGTTGAGCTTCAGCGGCAGGAACGAGGTCTGGTTCATGTACGCGTTGCGACCGCCCTGGCGGCGCGCGTAGTTGACCGTGATCCGGCGCTGGCCACGCTCGACGAACACCACGAAGAAGGTGAAGGCGAGCACGACGATGGCGATCAGCAGCAGCTGGATGAACTGGATGTTGCCGTCGCGGTAGGCGTCGAAGGTGTGGATGATCGCACCCGGTAGGCCAGCGACGATACCGGCGAAGATGATCAGCGACACGCCATTGCCGATGCCGCGCTCGGTGACCTGCTCACCGACCCACATCAGGAACATGGTGCCGGCGGTCAGCGCGACCACGGCGGTGAGCACGAAGCCCATGCCCGGCGCGTACACGACCGGAGCGCCCGACGGCGAGACCTGGCCCTGCAGGGCCAGCGCGATCGAGCCGCCCTGCACCACTGCCAGCAGCACGGCGCCGATGCGCGAATACTGGGTGATCTTGCGGCGGCCGGACTCACCTTCCTTCTGCATCGCCTTCAGGGCGGGGAAGATGTGCACGGCCAGCTGCATCACGATCGATGCCGAGATGTACGGCATCACGTTCAGCGCGAAGATGCTGAAACGGTGCAGGGCGCCGCCCGAGAACATGTTGAACATGTCCACGATGCCGCCGCCCTGCTGTTGCATCATGGCAAGCATGGCATCGGGATTGACGCCCGGCACCGGCACGTAGCAGCCGATGCGATAGACGATCAAAGCCCCGACGACGAACAGCAAACGTTGGCGAAGTTCAGTGAACTTGCCCATTCCGCCCGCGAGGTTACCGATGCCAGCTTGCGCCATGATTTTCTTACTCCGTTACGCTGCCGCCGGCAGCTTCGATCGCAGCCTTGGCACCAGCCGTGACAGCGATACCCTTCAGGGTGAACGCCTTGGTCACTTCGCCCTTGACGACGACCTTGGCCTTCTTTGCAGTGCTCGGGACCAGCTTGGCAGCACGCAGGGCGGCGAAGTCGATCTCACCGGCCGGCAGCTTGTCCAGCGCGTACAGCAGCACTTCAGCGGTGTCCTTGGCGATCGGCGAACGGAAGCCGATCTTCGGCAGACGACGCTGCATGGGGGTCTGGCCGCCTTCGAAGCCAGCCTTGATCTTGCCGCCACCCTTGCGGGCGAACGAACCCTTGTGGCCGCGGCCGGCAGTCTTGCCCAGGCCCGAGCCGATACCGCGACCGACGCGGGTACGCTCGGTGCGGGCGCCCGGTGCCGGGCTCAGTTCATTGAGACGCAGAGTCATGGTCGATTACTCCTCAACCTGGACGAGGTACTGAACCTTGTTGATCAGGCCGCGCACCTGCGGGCTGTCCTTCAGTTCACGCACATCGTTGAGCTTGTTCAGGCCCAGGGCACGCACCGACAGGCGGTGACGCGACTGGGTGCCACGCAGGCCACGCACCAGGCGGACCTTGACAGTCTTGTTGGACTCATTAGCCATGGTTGAGTTCCTCCACCTTCTTGCCGCGCTTGGCCGCGATGCGGGCCGGCGACTGCGCAGCAGACAGGCCCTTCACGGTGGCACGCACCAGGTTGATCGGGTTGCGCGAACCGGTGGCCTTGGCCAGCACGTTCTTCACGCCAACCGCTTCCAGCACGGCGCGCATGGCACCGCCGGCGATGACGCCGGTACCTTCCGAAGCCGGCTGCATGAACACGCGGGCTGCGCCGTGACCATCCTTGATGGTGTGCCACAGGGTGCCGTTGTTCAGGTCAACGCTGACCAGGTTCTTGCGGGCCTGTTCCATCGACTTCTGGATGGCGACCGGCACTTCGCGGGCCTTGCCATAACCGAAACCGACCTTGCCTTCGCCGTCGCCGACAACGGTCAGGGCGGTGAAGGTGAACTGGCGGCCACCCTTGACGGTCTTGCTGACGCGGTTGACCGCGACCAGCTTTTCGATCATGCCGTCGTCGATCTTCTCTTCGCGGTTACGGTCGCGATCGCGACCCCGCTGCTGACGCTCTTCTGCCATGTTGATTCCTTGGTTGTTTGGGTATGTACGGCTCGAAGCCGCTTATGGTTGTGGCGTGACGCGGCGTTCCGGTGGGCCGCTGCAGAAGAGCGGCGCCGTCCAGCCTCACTCAGGCTGGCGAGCAGGCAGGCAGGAGACCAATGGACCCCTGCCCTTGTCCCTTAGAACTGCAGGCCGGCTTCGCGGGCGGCTTCTGCCAGGGCCTTGATGCGGCCGTGGTAGCGGTAGCCCGAACGATCGAAGGCAACCTTCTCGACGCCGGCGGCCTTGGCGCGCTCAGCGACGATACGGCCGACCTTGGCGGCGGCGTCGGCGTTCTTGCCGTTCTTCAGGCCTTCCATGACGTCGGTCTGGGTGGTGTTGGCAGCAGCCAGCACCTTGGAACCGTCGGCGGTGAAGACCTGGGCGTACAGGTGCTGGCCGGTGCGCAGCACCGACAGGCGGGCGACGCCGAGCTCACGGATGTGGGCGCGGGTCGACTTGGCGCGACGCAGGCGGGCGATGTTCTTGTTCATTTTGATTATTCCTTGAAAGCTGAAGGTTGGGCTTTTCCCTGAGGAGTCCGCACAAGGATGTGCGGGCTCTTGCGAGGGACTCGCACTTACGCCTTCTTGGCTTCCTTACGGATGATGACTTCGTCGGAGTACTTCACGCCCTTGCCCTTGTACGGCTCCGGCTTGCGGAACGCACGGATCTTGGCGGCAACTTCACCGACGACCTGCTTGTCAGCGCCCTGGACCAGGATCTCGGTCTGGGTCGGGGTCGACAGGGTGATGCCTTCCGGCGCCACGAACACGACCGGATGCGAGAAGCCCAGCGACAGGCTCAGGTCCTTGCCCTGCATGGCAGCGCGGTAACCCACGCCGACCAGCTCCAGCTTGCGCTCGAAGCCTTCGGACACGCCCTTGACCATGTTGGACAGGATCGCACGCACGGTACCGGTCAGTGCGACCAGGTCGGCGTTCTCGGTGCTCAGGGTGGCAACGCCGTTGTCGACGTTGATGGCAATACCGGCCGGCTTGGCCAGCGACAGGGTGCCCTTCGGGCCCTTGGCGGTGACGCTGTCCGACTGGACGTTCAGTTCAACCTTACCCAGGTCGATCGGCTTCTTGGCTACGCGGGACATAGTTCTACTCCTTTCGCCTTAGGCCACGAAGCACAGGACTTCGCCGCCGACGCCCAGCTGGCGCGCCTGCGCATCAGTCATGATGCCCTTGGAGGTGGAAATGATGGAGATACCCAGGCCGTTCATGACCTTCGGCAGCTCGCTCTTGCCGCGGTACTGGCGCAGGCCCGAACGCGAGAAGCGCTTCAGGGTCGCGATGACCGGCTTGCCTTCGAAATACTTCAGCACGATTTCCAGCTCGGACTTGTTGTTTTCCAGCTGGGTCACGCGCAGGTCGGTGATGTAACCCTCGTCCTTCAGGACCTGGGCAATCGCAACCTTGATCTTGGACGACGGGGCTTTCACCGTCTGCTTGCCAACCGCGGCCGCATTCTTGATGCGGACCAGCAGGTCGGCGATGGGATCAGTCATGCTCATATGAGTACCTTTGAGTGCACCGATATCCGCTTTCGCGAAAATCTGTTGTCTCCTGGAAACGGGCCAGGTCCCTTGTTGCAGCGGGCCGGAAGCCCACTCCTACAACCCCGTCTGCACAGGGCAAGACGCGGGAGTATACGCCAAAAGAGCCCGGCTTGCGCCGGGCTCTTCGGTTTTTTTGCGTCGGGAAAGCTGAATGTCCCCCCTGCCCGGTTCAGGAACCCCCGAAGGGGCTCCTGATCGCAGGGCCGGCTGGGATTACCAGCTGGCCTTGCGCAGACCCGGGACGTCGCCACGCATGGTGGCTTCACGCAGCTTGTTACGGCCCAGGCCGAACTTGCTGTAGACGCCACGCGGACGACCCGACAGCTCGCAACGGTTGCGCTGGCGGCTCGGCGACGAATCGCGCGGCAGCTTGGCCAGCTTGGTTGCGGCGTCGATCTTCTCTTCGTAGGTCGCGTCCACGGAGGACACGATCTTCTTCAGAGCTGCACGCTTTTCAGCGTACTTCTTTGCCAGCTTTTCCCGCTTGATGTCGCGGTTGACCATGGAGGTCTTTGCCATTTCGGTTTCCTCGACAGATCAGTTACGGAACGGGAACTTGAACGCTGCCAGCAGCGCCTTCGCTTCCGCGTCGGTCTTCGCAGTGGTGGTGATGGCGATATCCATACCGCGGATCGCGTCGACGGCGTCGAAGTCGATTTCCGGGAAGATGATCTGCTCCTTCACACCCATGTTGAAGTTGCCGCGGCCGTCGAAGGAACGACCGGAAACACCACGGAAGTCGCGCACGCGCGGCAGCGAGATGTTGATCAGGCGATCCAGGAACTCGTACATCTTGTGGCGACGCAGCGTGGTCTTGCAGCCGATCGGCCAACCATCGCGGATCTTGAACGACGCAACCGACACACGCGACTTGGTGACAACCGGCTTCTGGCCGGAAATCTTGGTCATGTCGCCGACGGCGTTTTCCAGGATCTTCTTGTTGGTGGCCGCTTCGCCGACACCCATGTTCAGGGTGACCTTGACCAGCTTCGGCACTTCCATCGGATTGGTGTAGCCGAACTGCTTCATCAGCGCCGGCACCACTTCGTCCTTGTAGAACTTTTCGAGACGGGAACTCATCTTCTCATTCCTCAGGCGTCGAGCGCCTCACCGCTGGAGCGGAACACACGCAGTTTGCGTCCATCCTCCAGCACCTTGAAGCCAACGCGTTCGCCCTTGCCCGAAGCCGGGTTCAGAACATTCACGTTGGAGATATGGATCGAAGCTTCGCGCTCGACCACGCCGCCGGCAACACCTGCCTGCGGGTTCGGCTTGGTGTGGCGCTTGACGATGTTCACGTTGGCGACGACCACACGGTCGCCGTCGACGCGGACGACTTCGCCCTGCTTGCCCTTGTCCTTGCCAGCGTTGACGACAACCTGGTCGCCCTTCTTGATACGGTTAGCCATGATTATCTCCTGTCGCTCACAGCACTTCGGGAGCGAGCGAGACGATCTTCATGAACTTCTCCGAACGAAGTTCACGGGTCACCGGCCCGAAGATACGGGTACCGATCGGCTCCTGCTTGCTGTTCAGCAGAACGGCAGCGTTGCCGTCGAAGCGGATCAGCGAGCCGTCGGCGCGACGCACACCCTTGCGGGTACGCACCACGACGGCGTCATACACTTCACCCTTCTTGACCTTGCCGCGCGGAATCGCATCCTTCACGGTGACCTTGATGATGTCGCCGATGCCGGCGTAACGGCGCTTGGAACCACCCAGCACCTTGAAGCACATCACCTGCTTGGCACCCGAATTGTCCGCGACGTCAAGGTAGCTCTGCATCTGGATCATGATTCAGCTCCTTATTCAGCCGCGCGCGTGATGACTTCCACCACGCGCCAGTTCTTGGTCTTGGACATCGGAGCAATCTCGGTCACGCGGACGACATCGCCTTCCTTGCAGGCGTTGTCGGCATCGTGGGCGTGCAGCTTCGTCGAGCGCTTGATGTACTTGCCGTACAGCGCGTGCTTGACCTGACGCTCAACCAGGACGGTAACCGTCTTGTCCATCTTGTTGCTGACGACACGGCCTTCGACCGTGCGCAGCGTCTTCTTTTCAGTATTGTCGCTCATAGCGGCCATCCTTACTTCGTGCTGCCGAGCAGGGTCTTGACGCGAGCAATCTCGCGACGGACCCGGCGAATGTCGTGGGTCTTCGGCAGCTGGCCGGTGACCTGCTGCATACGGACAGAGAACTGTTCCTTACGCAGGTCGATCAGGTGGGCCTTGAGTTCGTCAGCCGACTTTTCACGGAGAGTTTTGATATCCATCAGCGCACCGTACGGGTCACGAAAGTGGTGGTGACCGAGAGCTTGGCGGCGGCCAGGCGGAACGCCTCGCGAGCCACTTCCTCGGAAACACCCTCGATTTCATAGATCATGCGGCCGGGCTGGATCTGGGCCACCCAGTATTCCACGTTGCCCTTACCAGAACCCATTCGGACTTCGATGGGCTTCTTGGTGATGGGCTTGTCGGGGAACACGCGGATCCACATCTTGCCGCCGCGCTTGACGTAGCGGCTGATCGAGCGGCGGGCCGCTTCGATCTGACGCGCGGTCAGCTGACCGTGTGCGGTTGCCTTCAGGCCGTATTCGCCGAAGCTGACAGCGTTGGCGCTCCAGCTCAGGCCATCGTTACGGCCCTTGTGTACCTTGCGGTACTTGGTTCGCTTGGGTTGCAACATTGTCGTTACCTCGCTTCACGGGCCGGGCGCTGACGGTCACCACGGTCGCCGCGATCGTGACGATCGTTGCGCGACGGGGTGTCGTCCTGCTTTTCCTGGCCAACCTGGGAGAAATCGAAGACCTCGCCCTTGTAGATCCAGACCTTGATGCCGATGATGCCGTAGGTCGTCTTGGCTTCAGCGAAGCCATAGTCGATGTCGGCACGCAGGGTGTGCAGCGGCACGCGGCCTTCGCGGTACCACTCCGAACGGGCGATTTCTGCACCGTTGAGGCGGCCACCCACGTTGACCTTGATGCCCAGGGCACCCAGGCGCATCGCGTTGCCGACCGAGCGCTTCATTGCGCGGCGGAACATGATGCGACGCTCCAGCTGCTGGGCGATCGACTCGGCAACGAGCTGCGCGTCCAGTTCCGGCTTGCGCACTTCGGTGACGTTGATGTGCGCCGGGACGCCCATCATCTCGCTCACTTCCTTGCGCAGCTTCTCGATGTCCTCACCGCGCTTGCCGATCACCACGCCCGGACGGGCGGTGTGGATCGTCACGCGAGCGGTCTTGGCCGGACGCTCGATCAGGATCTTGCTGATGCCGGCCTGAGCCAGCTTCTTGCGCAGCATTTCGCGCACTTTCAGGTCGGCTGCCAGGTAACCAGCGAACTCGGCCTTGTTGGCGTACCACTTGGAGTTCCAGTCCTTGGAAATGCCGAGGCGGATACCAATCGGATGAACTTTATGACCCATGGTCTTTTCCTTATCCGCTTACTTGGCGGCGCCCACAACCACAGTGATGTGGCTGGTGCGCTTGAGGATGCGGGTACCGCGGCCTTTCGCCCGCGCCATGAAACGCTTCAGGGTCGGACCTTCATCAACCATGATGGTCTGAACCTTCAGCTCGTCGACGTCGGCGCCCTGGTTGTTCTCGGCGTTGGCAATTGCCGACTCCACCACCTTCTTGATCAGGTGGGCAGCCTTCTTGTCCGAGAACTTCAGCAGGTTGACCGCACGCTCGGCCGGCAGACCGCGCACCTGGTCAGCGACCAGACGAGCCTTCTGCGGGGAGATGCGCGCAGTGCGCAGGATGGCTTTCGCTTCCATTGTCATCTCTCCTTACTTGCCCGACTTCTTGTCACCACCGTGACCCTTGAAGGTCCGGGTGATGGCAAATTCGCCGAGCTTGTGGCCGACCATGTTCTCGTTGACGAGAACCGGGATGTGGTTCTTGCCGTTATGCACGGCAATGGTGACGCCTACCATGTCAGGCAGGATCATCGAACGGCGCGACCAGGTCTTGATCGGCTTCTTGCTGCCCGCAGCGGCCTCCACCTTCTTGACGAGGTGGTGATCGACGAACGGGCCCTTCTTGAGTGAACGTGCCATGGTCGATTAGCCCCTACGATCGCGGACGATGAACTGCTGAGTGCGCTTGTTATGGCGCGTCTTGTAACCCTTGGTCGGGACACCCCACGGGGTGACCGGATGCGGATTACCCTGGCCGGCCTTCGCCTCACCACCACCGTGCGGGTGGTCAACCGGGTTCATGGCAGCACCACGAACGGTCGGGCGGACGCCGCGCCAACGCTTGGCACCGGCCTTGCCCAGCTTTTCCAGGCTGTGCTCGTCGTTGCCGACTTCGCCGATGGTGGCGCAGCACTCGACCGGAACCTTACGCATTTCACCCGAGCGCAGGCGCAGGGTGGCGTAGATGCCTTCGCGAGCCACCAGCTGCACGGCCGCACCAGCGGCGCGAGCGATCTGAGCGCCCTTGCCCGGCTTCAGTTCGATGCAGTGGATGGTGGTGCCGACCGGGATGTTGCGCAGCGGCAGGGTGTTGCCAGCCTTGATCGGGGCATCCGAACCAGCGATCACCTGATCACCAGCCTTCAGGCCCTTCGGGGCGATGATGTAGCGACGCTCACCGTCGACGTAGCACAGCAGAGCGATGTGCGCGGTGCGGTTCGGATCGTATTCGATGCGTTCCACGCGCGCCGGGATGCCCAGCTTGTTGCGCTTGAAGTCGATGATGCGGTAGTGCTGCTTGGCACCACCACCGACGTGACGCACGGTGATGCGGCCATGGTGGTTACGACCACCCGAGCGGCTCTGCGACTCGACCAGCGCAGCGTGCGGAGCACCCTTGTGCAGGTCGGGAGTGACCACGCGCACGGCCGAACGGCGGCCGGGGGAAGTGGGCTTGAATTTCATCAATGGCATGGGATGTACCTCAGGCCTTGGCCGTTACATCGATCGACTGGCCATCGGCCAGGCGAACGTACGCCTTGCGCCAATCGCCGCGGCGGCCAGCACGGTTACGGAAGGACTTGTTCTTGCCCTTGACGTTGACCACGTTGACGGCTTCGACCTTGACGTCGAACAGCTGCTCGACCGCGGCCTTTACATCGGCCTTGGTGGCTTCGTTCGAAACTTCGAAGACATACTGGTTGGAGAGTTCCTGCAGGCGCGCGGTCTTTTCGGAGACACGCGGGGCACGCAGCACGCTGAAGATTTTTTCGTTGCTGTTCATGCCAGCCACTCCTCGACCTTCTTGACCGCGTCAGCGGTGATGACGACCGTGTCGGCACCCACCAGCGAGACCGGATCCAGACCCTGGACGTCACGCACCTGCACGTACGGCAGATTGCGGGCGGACAGGTACAGGTGCTCGGACGCTTCTTCGGTGACGATCAGCGGGCGCTTGCCCACTTCCAGGCCGGCCAGCTTGGCGATCAGACCCTTCGTGTTGGTCACTTCGACGTCGAAGGACTCCACGATGGTCAGACGGCCCTGACGGTTCAGCTCGGACAGGATCGCGCACATGGCGGCACGGTACTGCTTACGATTGACCTTCTGCTCGAAGCTGCGCGGCTTGGCCGCGAAGGTGACACCGCCGCCGACGAAGATCGGAGCCGTCAGTGCGCCATGACGCGCGCCGCCGCCCTTCTGCTTCTTCGACTTCTTGGTGGTACCAGCCACTTCGGAGCGAGTCTTCTGTGCCTTGGTGCCGGCGCGACCGGCGTTGCGGTAGGCAACGACGACCTGGTGGACCAGATCTTCGCTGAAATCGCGACCGAACACGGCGTCGGAGACCGAGACCTTGTTGTTGCTACCCGTGATAACGAGTTCCATCGTCATCTCTCCTTATGCCTTGCTCGCCGGACGGACGATCACGTCGCCACCCGCCGCGCCCGGAACGGCGCCGCGAACGGCGATCAGACCGCGCTCGACGTCGACCTTGACCACTTCCAGGTTCTGGGTGCTCTGCTGCACCGCGCCCATGTGGCCCGACATCTTCTTGCCCGGGAAAACGCGACCCGGGGTCTGGCGCTGACCCAGCGAACCCGGCGCGCGATGCGACAGCGAGTTACCGTGGGTTGCATCGCCCATACGGAAGTTGTGGCGCTTGATGGTGCCCTGGAAGCCCTTACCCTTGGTGACACCCTGGACGTCGACGATCTGGCCGACTTCGAAGATGTCCGCCTTGACTTCGCCGCCAACGGCGAAATCGCCGAGCTGCGCGTCTTCAACGCGGAATTCCCACAGGCCACGACCCGCTTCCACCTTCGCCTTGGCGAAGTGGCCGGCTTCCGGCTTGTTGACCAGGGCAGCGCGACGCGCGCCGACGGTCACCTGCACGGCGCTGTAGCCGTCGGTTTCGACGGTCTTGATCTGCGCGATGCGGTTCGGGGTTGCTTCGATCAGGGTCACCGGGATGGAGCGGCCATCTTCAGTGAACACGCGGCTCATGCCAGCCTTGCGGCCCACGAAGCCCAACGAATACTTCTTCGTCATGGTCGTAGTCCTCAGGTCAGCTTGATCTGAACGTCGACGCCGGCAGCCAGTTCGAGCTTCATCAGCGCGTCCACGGTCTTGTCATTCGGGTCAACGATATCGAGCACGCGCTTGTGCGTGCGGGTCTCGTACTGGTCACGCGCGTCCTTGTCGACGTGCGGGGAAACGAGAACGGTGTAACGCTCGATCTTGGTCGGCAGCGGGATCGGGCCACGCACTTGCGCGCCGGTCCGCTTTGCCGTTTCAACGATCTCGCTGGCCGAACGGTCGATCAGACGATGATCGAACGCTTTCAGCCGGATCCGGATCTTTTGGTCCGCCATGGCGGTAGGTTCCTTCGTTAAAAGAGCGACAGACAAAGCCTCTGGGTTGCTTTGTCCCATGAAATTCCTGAATACGGACGACCCGCAGTCCTGCAGGCCGCCAAGGTCAATCCATGGACCTCAAAAACGTAGGCAGACCAGTTACCCGGCCTGCCCAGACGTAGAAGCATAATGGCACGCAAGGCAGCTGTCAACAGTCGCCTGTTGACGCCGCCTGAATGGCATTGACCCTTCCTGGTCCGGGGAACACAAGGCACATCCTGTGCCTGCTTTCCCATTTGATACGCCCCGATGCCCTACCCAGGCAACATCGGGGCGCTGATACTACCAGATTACTCGATGATCTTCGAGACCACGCCGGCGCCGACGGTACGGCCGCCTTCGCGGATGGCGAAGCGCAGGCCTTCGTCCATTGCCACCGGGTTGATCAGGGTGACGACCATCTTGACGTTGTCACCCGGCATCACCATTTCGACGCCTTCCGGCAGTGCAGCTGCGCCGGTGATGTCGGTGGTGCGGAAGTAGAACTGCGGACGGTAGCCGTTGAAGAACGGGGTGTGACGGCCGCCTTCGTCCTTCGACAGGACATAGACTTCGCCTTCGAACTTGGTGTGCGGCTTGATCGTGCCCGGCTTGGCCAGGACCTGGCCACGCTCGACGTCGTCACGCTTGGTGCCGCGCAGCAGCAGGCCAGCGTTGTCGCCTGCCTGACCCTGGTCCAGCAGCTTGCGGAACATTTCAACGCCGGTCACGGTGGTCTTCTGCACCGGACGGATGCCGACGATTTCGATTTCGTCGCCGACCTTGATCACGCCACGCTCGATACGGCCGGTCACCACGGTGCCGCGGCCCGAGATCGAGAACACGTCTTCCACCGGCATCAGGAACGGCTTGTCGATCGCGCGCTCCGGCTCCGGAATCCAGCTGTCCAGGGCATCGACCAGCTTCAGGATGGCCGGCACGCCGATGTCGCTCTGGTCGCCTTCCAGCGCCAGGCGGGCCGAACCGGCGATGATCGGGGTGTCGTCGCCCGGGAACTCGTACTTGCTCAGCAGTTCACGCACTTCCATCTCGACCAGCTCGAGCAGCTCGGCGTCGTCCACCATGTCGGCCTTGTTCAGGAACACGACGATGTACGGCACGCCGACCTGGCGCGACAGCAGGATGTGCTCACGGGTCTGCGGCATCGGGCCGTCAGCGGCCGAGCACACCAGGATCGCGCCGTCCATCTGGGCGGCACCGGTGATCATGTTCTTGACGTAGTCAGCGTGGCCCGGGCAGTCAACGTGGGCGTAGTGACGGATCGGGGATTCGTATTCGACGTGCGCGGTCGAGATCGTGATGCCACGCGCCTTTTCTTCCGGCGCGGCGTCGATCGAGGAGTAGTCCTTGAACTCGCCACCGAAGCGCTCGGCACCGATCTTGGTCAGCGCGGCGGTCAGCGTGGTCTTGCCGTGGTCGACGTGACCGATGGTGCCGACGTTGACGTGCGGCTTGGTGCGTTCGAACTTACCCTTTGCCATTGTTCTATACCTTGATTGTTCGTAAGTGGTTTCAAGAGAGGCTGAGCGAGGCTCAGCCCTTCTTCATGACGGCTTCGGCGATGTTGGTCGGAGCCGGCTCGTAGTGATCGAATTCCATGGTGAAGGTGGCGCGGCCCTGGGTCTGCGAACGCAGCGCAGTGGCGTAGCCGAACATTTCACCCAGCGGGATCATCGCGTTGATGATCGAAGCGGAGCCGTCACCGGTGGTGTCGGAACCCTGCAGCACGCCGCGACGACGGCTGACGTCGCCCATCACGTCACCCTGGTAATCCTCCGGGGTCACGATCTCGACCTTCATGATCGGCTCCAGCAGCACCGGCTTGGCCTTGGCGAAGCCCTGCTTGAAGGCCATCGACGAAGCCAGCTTGAACGCCATTTCCGAGGAGTCGACGTCGTGGTACGAACCGAACACCAGCTTCACCTTGACGTCCACGACCGGGAAGCCAGCCAGCGGACCGCTGGTGATGGTTTCGCGCAGGCCCTTTTCAACCGACGGAATGAATTCCTTCGGGATCACGCCGCCGGTGATGTCGTTGATGAACAGGAAGTCGTCCTTGATCATCGGAGCGATCTTCGGATCGGCACGGTCGGCAGCAGTGATCGGCGACAGTTCGATCACGACGTGACCGTACTGACCCTTACCACCGGACTGCTTGGCGTGCTTGTAGTCCGACTTGACGTCGGCCAGGGTGATGGTTTCGCGGTAGGCCACCTGCGGCGCGCCGACGTTGGCTTCAACGTTGAACTCGCGCTTCAGGCGGTCAACGATGATGTCCAGGTGCAGCTCGCCCATGCCCGAGATGATGGTCTGGCCGGATTCTTCGTCGGTCTTGACGCGGAACGACGGATCTTCCTGTGCCAGACGGCCCAGGGCCAGGCCCATCTTTTCCTGGTCCGACTTGGTCTTCGGCTCGACGGCCATCGAGATCACCGGCTCCGGGAACGTCATGCGCTCCAGGATGATCGGGGCGTCCACGGCGCACAGGGTGTCACCGGTGGTGGTGTCCTTCAGGCCCACGGCAGCGGCGATGTCACCGGCCAGAACTTCCTTGATTTCCTCGCGGTTGTTCGAGTGCATCTGCAGGATGCGGCCGATGCGCTCCTTCTTGCCCTTCACCGAGTTCAGCACGGTGTCGCCACCGTTCAGGGTGCCCGAGTAGACACGGAAGAAGGTCAGCGCGCCGACGAACGGGTCGGTGATGATCTTGAAGGCCAGCGACGAGAACGGAGCCTTGTCGTCCGACTTGCGGGTCATTTCGACGGTGTCGTCGTCAACGTCCACGCCCTTCACGTCCGGCACGTCGACCGGCGACGGCAGCAGCTGGATCACGCCATCCAGCATGGCCTGCACGCCCTTGTTCTTGAAGGCCGAGCCGCAGTACATCGGCACGATCTCGGTGGCCAGGGTGCGGGTACGCAGGGCATTGATGATTTCAGCCTCGGCCAGCTCTTCGCCGCCCAGGTACTTTTCCATCAGCTCTTCGCTGGCTTCGGCAGCGGTCTCGACCATGAACTGGCGAGCCTCTTCAGCCGGGCCCTGCAGTTCGGCCGGGATGTCGCCGTATTCGAACTTCATGCCCTGCGAAGCTTCATCCCAGTGGATGGCCTTCATCTTCAGCAGGTCGACGACGCCCTTGAAGTTGTCTTCAGCGCCGATCGGCAGCTGCATCGGCACGGCAACCGCGCCCAGCTTGGCCTTCAGCTGGCCGACGACCTTCTGGAAGTTGGCACCGGTACGGTCCATCTTGTTGACGAACGCGATGCGCGGCACGTGGTACTTGTTGGCCTGGCGCCACACGGTTTCCGACTGCGGCTGCACGCCACCGACGGCGCACAGGACGAAGACGGCACCGTCGAGCACGCGCAGCGAGCGCTCCACTTCGATGGTGAAGTCGACGTGCCCGGGGGTGTCGATGATGTTGAAGCGGTGCTCCGGCAGGGACTTGTCCATGCCCTTCCAGAACGCGGTGGTGGCAGCGGACTGGATCGTGATGCCACGCTCCTGCTCCTGCTCCATCCAGTCCATGGTGGCGGCGCCGTCATGCACTTCACCGATCTTGTGGCTCTTGCCGGTGTAGAACAGGATGCGCTCGGACGTGGTGGTCTTGCCGGCATCGATGTGAGCCATGATGCCGAAGTTACGGTAACGCTCGATGGGAGTGGAACGGGCCACGGGAGCCTCTCAGATTTCTTGGATTTCGGATGGCCGAACGCCGCCTTTCGGCGGCCTTCGGATTGGCGCAGCCCTTCTGGGACCGCGAGGCAGCACGCACCGAAGTGGTGCTGCCCTGCCTGTTTTACAAGGCCGTCAAACTCACCAGCGGTAGTGGGCGAATGCCTTGTTGGCTTCGGCCATGCGGTGGGTTTCTTCGCGCTTCTTGATGGCGCCGCCACGGTTTTCCGAGGCGTCGATCAGTTCAGCAGCCAGCTTCTTCGGCATGGTGTTCTCGCCACGCTTGCGCGCGGAGTCGATCAGCCAGCGCATGGCCAGGGCCATCTTGCGCGACGAACGCACTTCGACCGGCACCTGGTAGGTGGCACCACCGACGCGGCGCGACTTGACTTCGACCGCCGGAGCGACGTTGTCCAGAGCCTTCTGCACCAGTTCAATGGCGTTGGCGCTGCTGTTCTTCTCGGTGATCACGTCCATGGCGCCGTACACGATCTTTTCGGCGACGGACTTCTTGCCGCTCTGCATGACCATGTTGATGAAGCGGGCGATGGTTTCGCTTCCGTGCTTCGGATCGGGCAGGACGGAACGCTGCGGAGTATTACCCTTACGCGACATAGTGCTCTCTCCTTATGCCTTCGGACGCTTGGCGCCGTACTTGGAACGGGCCTGGCGACGCTTGGCAACGCCGGCGGCGTCGAGCGAGCCACGAACGGTGTGGTAACGCACACCCGGCAGGTCCTTGACGCGACCGCCGCGGATCAGGACCACGGAGTGCTCCTGCAGGTTGTGGCCTTCACCACCGATGTAGGAAATCACTTCTTCCTGGTTGGTCAGGCGGACCTTGGCAACCTTGCGCAGAGCCGAGTTCGGCTTCTTCGGAGTGGTGGTGTAGACACGGGTGCAGACGCCACGGCGCTGCGGGCACTTGTCGAGCGCCGGCGAGGCACTCTTGTAGGTGGTCGCTTGCCGCGGCTTGCGGACCAGCTGGTTGATCGTCGCCATCAGTAGGTTCTTCTGATTGGTGGCCGGAAAATCCGACCAGAGATGCGGAAATGTTAAAGCAGGCCGAAATTTTGGCCTGCTGAGACAGACGATTGTAGCAACCTGCCAGGAAAGCAGTCAAACGCCTCCTGTCAAGCCCGTCCCTGATCCCGGGACGTTACTGGGGGGCCTCCATGTACCCCGTTCAGATTGACAGGGTCGATCGCGGACGATCTCCCTGCCCTTTCCCACTCCCATCGATGGACCGACGGGGTGGTCCGGCCTTGCAGCCGGACCGGATACCTCATTCTTCGCCCGACGCCTGTTCAGCTTCGGCTTCAACCACCGGCGCCTCGACCGCAGCCGGGGTACCGGCCAGGGTCTGCATTTCCGACTCGGTGAGACCGGAAGCGCCGCGACGGCGGTTGCTGTGGTACGCCAGGCCGGTACCGGCCGGAATCAGGCGACCCACGATGACGTTTTCCTTCAGGCCACGCAGGTTGTCCGAGGTGCCGCGGACGGCCGCTTCGGTCAGCACGCGGGTGGTTTCCTGGAACGAAGCGGCCGAGATGAACGATTCGGTCGCCAGCGACGCCTTGGTGATACCCAGCAGGACCGGATCGAAGTGCGCCGGCAGCTCATTGCGGGCTGCAAGGCGGGCATTCTCCTCGATAACGCGCTGGCGCTCCACCTGTTCGCCGTTCAGGAACTTGCTGCTGCCCTGGTCGGTGATCTCGACCTTGCGCAGCATCTGGCGGGTGATCACCTCGATGTGCTTGTCGTTGATCTTCACGCCCTGCAGGCGGTACACGTCCTGGATTTCCTTCACCAGGTAGGCGGCCAGCGGTTCGACACCCAGCAGGCGCAGGATGTCCTGCGGGCTCGGCTCGCCGTCCACGATGGTTTCACCCTTGGTGACATGCTCGCCTTCGAACACGATGACCTGGCGGTACTTCGGGATCAGCTCTTCGTGCTCCGAACCATCGGTGTCCTTGATGATCAGGCGCTGCTTGCCCTTGGTGTCCTTGCCGAAGCTGATGATGCCCGAACGCTCGGCCAGCACCGCCGGATCCTTCGGCTTGCGCGCTTCGAACAGATCGGCCACGCGCGGCAGACCACCGGTGATGTCGCGGGTCTTCGACGCTTCCTGCGGGATCTTGGCGACCACGTCACCCACACCGACGGCAGCGCCGTCCTGCAGGTTGACGATCGAACGCGGCGGCAGCAGGTACTGCGCCGGCAGGTCGGTGCCCGGGATCGACAGGTCGTTGCCCTTGGCGTCGACGATGCGCACGATCGGGCGCAGATCCTTGGCCTGGGTACCACGACGCTTCGGATCGGTGATTTCGCGCGAGGCCAGGCCGGTCAGCTCGTCGGTCTTCTCGATGACGGTGACGCCGTCGACGAAGTCGATGAAGCGGATGAAGCCGGCCACTTCCGACACGATCGGGTGGTTATGCGGATCCCAGTTGGCTACGGTCTGGCCAGCCTTGATCGCATCACCGTCCTTGGACGTGATGGTGGCACCGTACGGCAGCTTGTAACGCTCACGCTCACGGCCGTGGGCATCGAGCACCGAGATTTCGCCCGAGCGCGACACTGCCACCAGCGAGCCGTTGGCATGCTCGACCGACTTGAGGTTGCTGAACTTGACCGAGCCGGTGGTCTTGACGGTGATGTTGTCGACCGCAGCAGCTCGCGACGCCGCACCACCGATGTGGAACGTACGCATGGTCAGCTGGGTACCCGGCTCACCGATGGACTGGGCGGCGATGACGCCGACCGCTTCACCGATGTTGACCAGGTGGCCACGGGCCAGGTCGCGGCCGTAGCAGCGCGAGCAGACGCCGAAGGCCGATTCGCAGGAGATGGTCGAGCGGACCTTGATGGTCTGCACGCCGGCGTCTTCCAGCTTGGCAACCCAGGCTTCGTCCAGCAGGGTGTTGCGGGTGACGATCGGATCTTCGTCGTTGCCCGGCAGGAACACGTCCTCGGCAACCACGCGACCCAGCACGCGGTCCTTCAGCGGTTCGACCACGTCGCCGCCTTCCACGATCGGGGTCATGATCAGGCCTTCGGTGGTACCGCAATCCACCTCGGTGATCACCACGTCCTGTGCCACGTCGACCAGACGACGGGTCAGGTAACCCGAGTTCGCGGTCTTCAGCGCGGTATCGGCCAGACCCTTACGGGCACCGTGGGTGGAGTTGAAGTACTCCTGCACGTTCAGGCCTTCGCGGAAGTTCGCCTTGATGGGCGTCTCGATGATCGAGCCGTCCGGGCGGGCCATCAGGCCACGCATGCCGGCCAGCTGACGGATCTGCGCCTGCGAACCACGCGCACCGGAGTCGGCCATGATGTACAGCGAGTTCATCGACTTCTGGTCGATGGTCTCACCCTTGGCATTGACCACCTTCTCGGTACCGATGGTGTCCATCATCGCCTTGGCGATGCGCTCGTTGGTGCGCGACCAGATGTCGACCACCTTGTTGTAGCGCTCGCCGGCGGTGACCAGGCCCGACTGGTACTGCTCCTGGATTTCCAGCACTTCGGCCTCGGCCTCGGTGAGGATGCCCTTCTTCTCGTCCGGGATCAGCATGTCGTCGATGCCGATCGAGACGCCAGCGCGGGTCGCGTAGGCGAAGCCGGTGTACATCAGCTTGTCGGCGAACACGACCGTGTCCTTCAGACCCAGCTGGCGGTAGCTGGAGTTGATCAGGCGGCTGATGTTCTTCTTGGTCAGCTCGGTGTTGGCCAGCGCGAACGGCAGGCCTTCCGGCAGGATCTCAGCCAGCAGGGCGCGACCGATCGTGGTGTCCACGATCGAGGTCTTGTTCTGCTTGTTGCCGTCTTCGTCGGTCACCACTTCGGTGATGCGGACCTTGACGCGCGCGTGCAGTTCCACCACGCGGTTGTCGTAGGCACGCTTCACTTCGGCGATGTTGGCGAAGGCCATGCCCTCGCCCTTCTTGTTTTCCAGCGAGCGGGTCATGTAGTACAGACCCAGCACGACGTCCTGCGACGGCACGATGATCGGCTCGCCGTTGGCCGGCGACAGGATGTTGTTGGTCGACATCATCAGCGCACGCGCTTCCAGCTGGGCTTCCAGCGAGAGCGGCACGTGGACGGCCATCTGGTCACCGTCGAAGTCGGCGTTGAACGCGGTGCAGACCAGCGGGTGCAGCTGGATGGCCTTGCCTTCGATCAGCACCGGCTCGAACGCCTGGATGCCCAGACGGTGCAGGGTCGGCGCACGGTTCAGCATCACCGGATGCTCGCGGATGACCTCTTCCAGGATGTCCCAGACTTCGGCTTCTTCGCGCTCGACCAGCTTCTTGGCGGCCTTGATGGTGGTGGCCAGGCCACGACGCTGCAGCTTGGCGAAGACGAACGGCTTGAACAGCTCAAGCGCCATCTTCTTCGGCAGGCCGCACTGGTGCAGGCGCAGGTACGGACCGACCACGATGACCGAACGGCCCGAGTAGTCGACGCGCTTGCCCAGCAGGTTCTGGCGGAAGCGGCCCTGCTTGCCCTTGATCATGTCGGCCAGCGACTTCAGCGGGCGCTTGTTGGTGCCGGTGATGGCACGGCCACGACGGCCGTTGTCCAGCAGCGCATCGACCGATTCCTGCAGCATGCGCTTTTCATTGCGCACGATGATGTCCGGCGCGCTCAGTTCGAGCAGGCGGCGCAGGCGGTTGTTACGGTTGATGACGCGGCGGTACAGGTCGTTCAGGTCGGAGGTCGCGAAGCGGCCGCCATCCAGCGGGACCAGCGGACGCAGGTCCGGCGGCAGCACCGGCAGCACGGTCATGACCATCCACTCCGGACGGTTGCCCGATTCCAGGAAGGCTTCGATCAGCTTGATGCGCTTGGTGAGGCGCTTGAGCTTGGTTTCCGAACCGGTAGCGGCGATTTCCTCGCGCAGGCGGGTCATTTCCGACTGCAGGTCGATCGTGCGCAGCAGTTCGTACACGGCCTCGGCGCCCATCGCGGCGTCGAAGTCGTCACCGTGCTCCTGGCGGGCCTGCAGGTACTGTTCTTCGGTCAGCAGCTGGCGGCGCTCCAGGGCGGTCAGGCCCGGCTCGGTCACCACGTAGGCTTCGAAGTACAGCACGCGCTCGATGTCGCGCAGGGTCATGTCCAGCATCAGGCCGATGCGCGACGGCAGCGACTTCAGGAACCAGATGTGCGCGACCGGCGAAGCCAGGTCGATGTGGCCCATGCGCTCGCGACGCACCTTGGCCAGGGTCACTTCGGTGCCGCACTTTTCGCAGACCACGCCGCGGTGCTTCATGCGCTTGTACTTGCCGCACAGGCACTCGTAGTCCTTCACCGGGCCGAAGATGGCGGCGCAGAACAGGCCGTCGCGTTCCGGCTTGAAGGTACGGTAGTTGATGGTTTCCGGCTTCTTCACTTCGCCGAAGGACCACGAACGGATCAGGTCCGGCGAAGCCAGCGCGATCTTGATCGCGTCGAAGTCCAGCGTCTGGCGCTGCTGGTTGAAGAGGTTGAGCAGGTCTTTCATGGTGTTCTCCAGAAGGAGGAATGCTGTGTCGATGGGCTTTCAGTTGACTGCCAGCGGCGGGGGGGGGGGGGGCCCCCCCCCCCCCCGGCTAAAATGTGGACTGAATGCATGAGGATGTTGTGCGCACGCAGTAT
>NZ_JAWIRR010000038.1:0-8675 GCF_036320065.1 Stenotrophomonas sp. SMYL8 | reverse complement strand
CCCTTGTGGTGGTGGGGGGGGCGTCGGGGTTTCCGTTGCCCGCCCGGCGGGGGGGCGCCCCCCCCCCCCCCGCCGGCATGGATCAGTTGTCTTCCAGTTCCATGTTGATGGCCAGCGAGCGGATTTCCTTCACGAGCACGTTGAAGGATTCCGGCATGCCCGCGACCATCTCGTGCTCACCGTCGACGATGTTCTTGTACATCTGGTTGCGGCCCTGCACGTCATCGGACTTCACCGTCAGCATTTCCTGCAGGGTGTAGGCCGCGCCGTAGGCTTCCAGCGCCCAGACTTCCATTTCACCGAAGCGCTGGCCGCCGAACTGCGCCTTGCCGCCCAGCGGCTGCTGGGTGACGAGCGAGTACGGGCCGGTCGAACGGGCGTGCATCTTGTCGTCGACCAGGTGGTTCAGCTTCAGGTAGTGCATGTAACCCACGGTGGTGTGGCGATCGAACGCTTCACCGGTGCGGCCGTCGTACAGCTGGGTCTG
Organism: Stenotrophomonas sp. SMYL8; assembly: GCF_036320065.1. Classification (NCBI taxonomy): domain Bacteria; kingdom Pseudomonadati; phylum Pseudomonadota; class Gammaproteobacteria; order Lysobacterales; family Lysobacteraceae; genus Stenotrophomonas; species Stenotrophomonas sp. SMYL8. The sequence continues at coordinate 8,188 of NZ_JAWIRR010000038.1, read as the reverse complement.
GCCACTGCTCGGCAGGTCGGCCAGTTCCAGCATGCGCTTGATTTCCGCTTCGGTGGCGCCGTCGAACACCGGGGTGGCCATCGGCACGCCGTCGGTCAGGTTACGGGCCAGACGCAGCAGTTCCTCGTCGCTGAACTGCGACAGGTCGACACGGTTGGCCACGTTGGTGTCGTCGTGGTTGTAGATGTCGTCCAGGAACTTGCGCAGGTCGGCGACCGCCGCCTGGGCTTCCATCATCGCCTGGATCTTGCGACCCAGGCCCTTGGCAGCCCAGCCCAGATGCACTTCCAGGATCTGGCCGATGTTCATACGCGACGGCACGCCCAGCGGGTTCAGCACGATGTCCACGGTTTCGCCCGAGGCCATGTACGGCATGTCCTCGACCGGCACCACGTTGGAGACCACACCCTTGTTACCGTGGCGGCCTGCCATCTTGTCGCCCGGCTGGATGCGGCGCTTCACGGCCAGGAACACCTTGACCATCTTCAGCACGCCCGGGGCGAGGTCGTCGCCGGCGGTGATCTTGCCGCGCTTGTCGGCGAAGCGACGCTCGAATTCCTTCTCGTGCGCCTGGATCTGCTTCTGGGCGCGCTCGATGGCTTCCGAAGCGTCCTCGTCCTTCATGCGCAGGGCGAACCAGTCAGCCTTCTTCAGGCCGTCGAGGAAGGCGTCGCTGATGACGTCACCCTTCTTCAGGCCAGCGCCACCGTTGACCACCTTGCCCACGATCTGCGAACGCAGACGCATGTAGATGGCGGCTTCCAGGATGCGGAACTGGTCGTCGAAGTCCTTCTTGACGCGCTTGATTTCAGACTCTTCGATCTGGCGGGCGCGCTTGTCCTTCTCGATGCCGTCGCGGGTGAAGACCTGCACGTCGATGACGGTGCCGTCCATGCCCGGCGGAACGCGCAGCGAGCTGTCCTTAACGTCCGAAGCCTTCTCGCCGAAGATCGCGCGCAGCAGCTTCTCTTCCGGGGTCAGCTGGCTTTCGCCCTTCGGGGTGACCTTGCCGACCATGATGTCGCCGGCGCGGACTTCCGCACCGATGTACACCACGCCGCTCTCGTCCAGGCGGTTCAGCGCCTGCTCGGAGACGTTCGGGATGTCGGCGGAGATTTCCTCCGGCCCCAGCTTGGTGTCACGCGCGACGCAGGTCAGCTCTTCGATGTGGATCGTGGTGTAACGATCCTCTTCCACCACGCGCTCGGAGAGCAGGATGGAGTCTTCGAAGTTGTAGCCGTTCCACGGCATGAACGCGATCAGCATGTTCTGGCCCAGGGCCAGTTCGCCGATGTCGGTGGACGGACCGTCGGCCAGCACGTCGCCGCGGGCGATGACGTCACCCACCTGGACCAGCGGACGCTGGTTGATGCAGGTGTTCTGGTTCGAACGGGTGTACTTGACCAGGTTGTAGATGTCCACGCCTGCATCGGTGGCGCCAACGATCTCTTCCTCGTTGACCTTGACCACGATGCGGGCCGCGTCGATCTGCACGATCTCGCCACCACGGCGGGCGTTCACGGTCACACCGGAGTCACGCGCCACGGCGCGCTCGATGCCGGTACCGACCAGCGGCTTCTGCGCACGCAGGGTCGGCACCGCCTGACGCTGCATGTTGGCGCCCATCAGTGCGCGGTTCGCGTCATCGTGCTCCAGGAACGGAACCAGCGCGGCCGCGATCGACACGGTCTGCATCGGCGAGACGTCCATGAAGTGGACTTCCGCCGGCGGCTTCAGCAGCGATTCGCCCTGGAAGCGGCACGGAACGAACTGCTCGGTCAGGGTGCCCTTGGCGTCGGTCAGCGCGTTGGCCTGCGCAATGACGTACTCGTTTTCTTCGATCGCCGACAGGAACTCGACTTCGTCATAGACCTTGCCGTCCACGACCTTGCGGTACGGAGTCTCGAGGAAACCGTACTGGTTGGTGCGGGCGTACACGGCCAGCGAATTGATCAGGCCGATGTTCGGGCCTTCCGGGGTTTCGATGGTGCAGACGCGGCCGTAATGGGTCGGGTGCACGTCGCGCACTTCGAAGCCGGCGCGCTCACGGGTCAGGCCGCCCGGGCCCAGGGCCGAGACGCGACGCTTGTGCGTCACTTCCGACAGCGGGTTGTTCTGGTCCATGAACTGCGACAGCTGCGAGGAGCCGAAGAACTCCTTGATGGCAGCGGCGACCGGCTTGGCGTTGATCAGCTCCTGCGGGGTCAGGCCTTCCGACTCGGCCATCGACAGGCGCTCCTTGACCGCGCGTTCGACGCGGACCAGGCCCACGCGGAACACGTTCTCGGCCATTTCACCGACCGAACGCACGCGACGGTTGCCCAGGTGGTCGATGTCATCGACCACGCCGCGACCGTTGCGGATCTCGGTCAGGACCTTGATCACGTCCAGGATGTCGGAGCTGTCGCCATGGGCGGCAACCAGGCGCTTGGACTCTTCGTCGTTGCGCTCGCCGTAGTACTTGCGGTCGTACAGCACGGCTTCGCCGGTGGTTTCCTTGCGGCCCACGCGACGGTTGAACTTCATGCGGCCGACCGCGGACAGGTCATAGCGCTCGAAGGTGAAGAACAGGTTGTGGAACAGGTTCTGCGCGGCATCCTTGGTCGGCGGCTCGCCCGGACGCATCATGCGGTAGATCTCGACCAGGGCTTCCAGCTGGGTCTTGGTCGGGTCGATGCGCAGGGTGTTGGACAGGTACGGGCCACGATCCAGATCGTTCACCCACAGGGTGCCCACGGCATCCACACCGGCCTTGCGGAAGGCCTGCAGCTGCTCGTCGGTGATCTCGTCATTGGCCTGCGCCAGCAGTTCGCCGGTCGAGGCATCGACCACGTCGTGCGACAGGATGCGGCCGACGATGTAGTCGTCCGGCACGGCCAGGGCGGCGATGCCCGAGGCTTCCAGCTGCTTGATGTGGCGCGCGGTGATGCGCTTGCCGGCTTCCACGATGACCTTGTCACCGTCGGCGAGGTCAAAGCCCAGGGTTTCGCCACGCAGGCGCTCCGGCACCAGCTCCAGCTGGACGCCTTCATCCGGGTTGATGTGGAAGGTGTTGATCTCGAAGAACTCGGCCAGCATCTCTTCGTTGCTGTAGCCAAGCGCGCGCAGCAGGATCGACACCGGCAGCTTGCGGCGGCGGTCGATACGGGTGAACAGCGCGTCCTTCGGGTCGAACTCGAAGTCCAGCCAGGAACCGCGGTAAGGGATGATGCGGGCGCTGTACAGCAGCTTGCCCGAGCTGTGGGTCTTGCCACGATCGTGGTCGAAGAACACACCCGGCGAGCGGTGCAGCTGCGAGACGATGACGCGCTCGGTGCCGTTGACGATGAAGGTGCCGTTCTCGGTCATCAGCGGGATTTCGCCCAGATAGACCTCCTGCTCCTTCACGTACTTGATGGCCTTGGTCGACGACTCGCGGTCGTAGATCACCAGGCGCACGGTCACGCGCAGCGGGGCGCCGTAGCTCATGCCACGCTGGCGGCACTCACGCTCGTCGAAGACCGGTTCGCCCAGCTTGTAGCCGACGTATTCCAGGGCAGCGTTGCCGCTGTAGCTGGCGATCGGGAAGACCGACTTCAGCGCAGCGTGCAGGCCGTGGTCCGTGCGCTTGGCCGGATCGACGTTTTCCTGCAGGAATTCACGATAGGAATCCACCTGGATGGCGAGCAGGAACGGCACTTCGAGAATCGAGCGCTGCTTGCCGAAATCCTTGCGGATACGCTTTTTTTCGGTGAACGAATAGGACGTCATGAGGTCTTCCACCTTGTTGTGCGGATCGTGCGCCCACGATCCGAAGGGAACTTGAAATTGTCAGTTGGAAGTCGCTGGTATTGCCGGCACCAGCACGCCTTCTCCCGCTACTTCCAACTGCCAACTCGTCTGCATCCACTCCCCCGCTGCCGCGCTCTGCGCTGGCCTGCCGGGGTCTGACCGCAGCCCGTGTTGGGCTTTTTCTGCTTTTGAAACAGTCGACCAACAGTCGACCCTACCGGTACTGCAACAACGACCAAAGGCCGGGGGCTTACGCCCCCAGCCTTGGCTGCATCGCCGTGAATCGGTGACGATGCAAGGTAACTGCTTACTTGACTTCGACAGTCGCGCCAGCAGCTTCCAGGTCCTTCTTCATCTTCTCGGCGTCTTCCTTCGAAGCGCCTTCCTTCAGGACGCCACCGGCTTCGGCCAGGTCCTTCGCTTCCTTCAGGCCCAGGCCGGTGATGGCGCGGACGGCCTTGATGACTTCGACCTTCTTGTCGCCGGCCGACTTCAGGGTGACGGTGAACTCGGTCTGCTCTTCAACAGCAGCGGCCGGGCCAGCGGCAGCAGCCACGGCAACCGGAGCAGCGGCGGAGACGCCGAACTTCTCTTCGATGGCCTTGACCAGCTCCATCACTTCCATCAGGGACTTCTCGGCGATGGCGTCGACGATCTGTTCGTTGGTAAGGGACATGATTAATACCTTTGGATGATTTTCTGGGTTGAGGTTCCGTCAGGAACCACGGTAAGTCGAAACTCAGGCAGTCTCGGCGGCCGGTTCCGCAGCGTCGGCGGCGACGTCGCCACCACCCTGCTTCTCGCCAACGGCCTTGATGGCGCGGGCAAACATCGTGACCGGCTCGGTCAGGACGCGGGCCAGCATGGCCAGGGCCTGGTCGCGGGTCGGCAGCGAGGCCAGCACGTCGACGTGGCTTGCCGGGAACACTTCGCCACCGATGGCGACGACCTTAGCCTTCAGCTTGTCGTTGCCCTTGGCGGCTTCCTTGATCAGGCGACCGGCAGCGCCGGGCTCCTCGAGCGAGAACGCGTACAGCAGCGGACCAACCATCTGGTCCTGGGCGACTGCGAACTCGGTGCCTTCAACGGCGCGCGAAGCCAGGGTGTTCTTGACAACCTTCAAGAAAACACCGGTTTCACGAGCCTGCTTGCGCATCGCGGTCATCTGGGCGACCGTGGTACCAGCGTATTCGGCTGCGATCAAGGAGTGGGCCTTGGCGGCGACGTCTGCCAGCTCGGCGACTACTTCTTGCTTCTGGGACAGATTGAGAGCCATTGCACTCCTCCTATTGAACTCCGCTTACGGCTCCTGCCGTGTGCGGTCCTGTGCGGCATCCGTCCTGGACGCCGGGAACATCGGGATGATGTTCCGGGGGTGGGCCGTTCCAGACCTGGAGGCAATCAGGGAAATCCCAGACGTGCGTGAACCAGAAAAACTCCAGAAGGGCACCATCTACGCAGGGTGATTCCGGGGAATCGATTAAGCGCTCATGACTGCTCCGGCGGCGACTCCTTGCCAGATCGAGCTTCCGTGCCCGTCGCCGGTATTGCCACGACCGCGCCTGCGGTCTTTGACGGCTACCGCGGGCGATGCACTGCCAACGATGCCTTCAAATGTCACGGTCACGGCACCGAAGGTACCGTGACCGCTTGAAACAATTACTTCAGGGTCAGCGACGACTGGTCGACGGTGACGCCCGGGCCCATCGTCGAGCTGACCGAAACCTTCTGCAGGTAGGTGCCCTTCGAGGTGGCCGGCTTGGCCTTGATCAGGTCCAGCAGCAGCGCGGTCAGGTTCGACTTCAGCGCGTCTTCGGCGAAGTCGGCCTTGCCGATGGTGCAGTGGATGATGCCGGCCTTGTCGGTGCGGTAACGGACCTGACCCGACTTGGCGTTCTTCACGGCTTCACCCGGGTTCGGGGAAACGGTGCCGACCTTCGGGTTCGGCATCAGGCCGCGCGGGCCCAGCACGGTGCCCAGCTTACCGACGACGCGCATGGCGTCCGGGGTCGCGATGACGACGTCGTAGTTCAGATCGCCGGCCTGCATCTTCTCGGCCAGATCATCCATACCGACGGCTTCGGCGCCAGCGGCCAGGGCTTCGTCAGCCTTGGCACCGGCCGGAGCGAACACGGCGACGCGGACCGACTTGCCGGTACCGGCCGGCAGCACGGTGGAGCCACGAACCTGCTGGTCGGACTTCTTCGCATCGACGCCCAGGCGCACAGCGACGTCGATCGACTCGACGAACTTGGCCTTGGTGGCGCTCTTCAGGATGTTGATCGCGTCCTCGAAGGCGTATGCCTTGCCCGGAACGACGGCGGCCTTGATGGCCTTCTCACGCTTGGTCTGTGCCATCTTATTAACCCTCCACCACGAGGCCCATGGAACGGGCAGAGCCAGCGATGGTACGCACGGCGGCGTCCAGATCGGCGGCAGTCAGATCCGGTTCCTTCGCCTTGGCGATCTCTTCCAGCTGCTTACGGGTGACCTTGCCGACCTTCTCGGTGTTCGGGCGCTTGGAGCCCGACGAGATGCCAGCGGCCTTCTTCAGCAGGGTGGTGGCCGGGGTGCTCTTGGTGATGAAGGTGAACGTACGGTCCGAGTAGGCCGTGATGATCACCGGAACCGGCAGACCCGGCTCGAGCTTCTGCGTGGCAGCGTTGAACGCCTTGCAGAATTCCATGATGTTCAGACCGCGCTGACCCAGCGCAGGACCGACCGGCGGCGAGGGGTTGGCCTGACCGGCCTTCACCTGCAGCTTGATGTAACCGACAACTTTCTTTGCCATGTGAGTACTCTCCGGGTGCTAGCGCCTTTCGACAACAGGCTCCCCATCGGACCGGGAATCACGCGTCCCGGCATCGCGTTTTGAAATCATGCTGAAGGCCACCTTGCGGCGGCCTCGTCCTGCTGGCTTCCCAGCGGGGAGCCGCGCACTATATCAGGTTTTTTCTTCACATGCCTGAAGCGGCATATAAACGGACGAAACCGGGCAAGGCCCGGTTCCTGGTTCCGTAGAGTCGAGCTTGCTCGACCGATCAGCAAAGTCGAGCAAGCTCGACTCTACAGCTGGATCAGACGGCCTTTTCGACCTGGCCGAACTCGAGTTCGACCGGAGTGGCACGACCGAAGATCAGCACCGAGACGCGCAGACGGCTCTTCTCGTAGTTGACCTCTTCGACGACGCCATTGAAATCGTTGAACGGGCCGTCGGTGACGCGGACCATCTGGCCCGGCTCGAACAGCACCTTCGGGCGCGGCTTCTCGACACCTTCCTGAACGCGGTTCAGGATGGCTTCGGCCTCGGAATCGGCAATCGGCAGCGGACGGTCGGCGGTGCCGCCGATGAAGCCCATCACGCGCGGGGTTTCCTTGACCAGGTGCCAGCTTTCGTTGTCGATGCGCGGAATACCGGCTTCTTCGTGGGTCTCGATCTGGACCAGCACGTAACCCGGGAAGAACTTGCGCTCGGAGCGGCGCTTCTGGCCAGCGCGCATCTCGACCACTTCTTCGGTCGGGACCAGGACATCGCCGAAGCGCTCTTCCATGCCGTCACGGACGATGCGATCGCGCAGAGCCTGCGCCACCGACTTCTCGAAGCCCGAATAGGCGTGAACGACGTACCAACGCTTCATGCAATTCTCCTTAGCGGCTCAGGAACAACTGAACCAGCCACTGAATGACGTAATCGAACCCACCCAGCAACAGACTGAGAATGGTCACCACCACCATCACGACCCAGGTCATGCGGATGGCTTCCTGGCGCGTCGGCCAGACCACCTTGCGCAGTTCGAAGCGCGACTCGGAGAGGAATTCGCGGGTGTCGCGCCCCTTGCCGGTCAGCATGAACACGCCGATACCGCCAACCAGACCGACCACGACCGCCAACGCACGCAGCTGACCCGCCCACGCACCCAGCTGGGTGGCGCGACCGGAGTCGGCGGAGAACCAGAACCAGACGAACAGACCGGCCAGCACCAGCAGCGATGCGGCGACGTACTTGACGATATCCCCGCCGTTGGCGGAGTTGTCCTTGGAGTGTTCGATCTTGCTATTCATCCGGCTGTGTCTGCTTTAGCGGCCCAGGCCGCTGGATAAGGTGGGCAGATGGCACGCCAGGAGGGACTCGAACCCCCAACCTGCGGTTTTGGAGACCGCTGCTCTGCCAATTGAGCTACTGGCGTACGTGTTGAAACTTGCCTTCCCTTAGACGGCGAAGGCGGACCGAGGTTCCCGGCCCGCCATTCGCGTAACCGGCGGCGCTATGCAACCACCGGTACTGCAGGCTTACTCGATGATCTTCGAGACCACGCCGGCGCCGACGGTACGGCCGCCTTCGCGGATGGCGAAGCGCAGGCCTTCGTCCATTGCCACCGGGTTGATCAGGGTGACGACCATCTTGACGTTGTCACCC
>NZ_JAWIRR010000037.1:0-45478 GCF_036320065.1 Stenotrophomonas sp. SMYL8 | reverse complement strand
GTCCGGTTGCGGGGGACGCCGTGAATCCGTCCATGGAGGCTCGGTCGCGCCATCCATGGCGCTCACGCCCCCGCAACCGGACCCACCCCGCCTTCGACAGTTTCCCGCCATCTGTCGGAACCTGCTGCTGATGGAACCTGCCGCTGTTGGTGGGTGCCGACCGTTGGTCGGCACGGCAATGATCAGTGCTCGAACAATTCGCCCTGCACCATCGGTTCCTTTTCGCGGAAGCCGCCCAGCCCGACGCCGACCAGGCGGTAGCGCGTCTCCGCCGGCAGGTCGACGCGGGCGCGCAGGGCCAGGGCGATGTCGCGCAGTTCTTCCATCGATTCCGGCGGGCGCTCGGGGGTGAAGCTGCGGGTGAGGATGCGGAACTGCGCGGTCTTCAGTTTCAGCACCACGGTGTGGCCGACGCGTTCGGTCTTGCGCGTGGCATTCCAGGTCTTCTCTGCCAACTGCACGATTGCCTCCCCCAGGTCTTCCAACGGCAGGTCTTCGGCGAAGGTGTCTTCGGAGGAAATCGACTGCACCTGCTGGTCCGGTTCCACCGGGCGCTCGTCGATGCCGCGTGCGCGGTTGTACAGACTGCGGCCGAAACTGCCGAACGCCTCTTCCAGATCGATCAGTGCCCACTGCCGCAGGTCGCCGCAGGTGACGATGCCGCGCGCAGCCAGCTTGCCTTCCATTACCTTGCCGACGCCGGGCACGCGGTTCACCGGCAGCGGCAGCAGGAACGCGTCCACCCGCTGCGGTGGAATCACGAACTGGCCATCGGGCTTGCGCCAGTCCGAAGCGATCTTGGCCAGGAACTTGTTCGGCGCGATCCCGGCTGAAGCGGTCAGGTTCGTCTCCTCGCGGATCTGCGCACGGATGGTGCGGGCGATGTCGGTGGCCAGTTCGATGCCGCTCTTCGGCTCGGTCACGTCCAGATAGGCCTCGTCCAGCGACAGCGGCTCGACCAGGTCGGTATGGCGCAGGAAGATCGCGCGTACCTGTTGTGACACCGCCTTGTAACGCGCGAAGTCCGGCGGCACGAAGATCGCGTCCGGGCACAGGCGCTCGGCACGCACGGCAGGCATCGCCGAACGCACGCCAAACACGCGTGCCTCGTACGAGGCCGCGCACACCACCGAGCGTGCACCACGCCATGCCACAACCACTGGTTTGCCGCGCAGTGACGGATCGTCGCGCTGCTCCACCGACGCGTAGAACGCGTCCATGTCGACGTGGATGATCTTGCGCAGTCGGGTCATGTCAGGCGGAAAGGGCGGGGGCGTGCCGAACGGGCCACACGCCGAAGTATGGTCGTTGCACATCAACAGGATGCGCGTATTCCATTGAAAACACTACGGTTGCGTACGGTTGAAATGTTTGATCGGCGCAGTTTCCACGGGCATCCTCGAGCGCTTGTTTCCCTGTTTCCCCGCTTCCAGGATTGTGCTTCATGACCCGTCTCCACGCGTTCAACCGCGAACAGCTGCTGGCCAGCGCACGCGGTGAACTGTTCGGCACCGCCGCCGGCCGTTTGCCCAACGATCCGATGCTGATGTTCGACCGCATCACCGACATCCGCGAGGACGGCGGACCGCATGGCAAGGGCATGGTACGCGCCGAACTGGATATCCGCCCGGACCTGTGGTTCTTCGGCTGCCACTTCATCGGCGACCCGGTGATGCCCGGCTGCCTCGGCCTGGATGCCATGTGGCAGCTGACCGGCTTCTTCCTGACCTGGCTGGGCGCCCCCGGCAAGGGCCGCGCACTGGGCTGCGGCGAGGTGAAGTTCACCGGCCAGGTACTGCCGGAGGCCAAGCTGGTGCGTTACGAGATCGACATCAGCCGCGTCATCAACCGCAAGCTGGTGATGGCCCAGTCGGACGCCCGCATGTATGTGGATGACCGCGAAATCTACAGCGCGCGCGACCTGCGCGTCGGCCTGTTCACCGAAACCGGGAGCTTCTGATGCGTCGCGTCGTCATCACCGGCATGGGCATCACGTCCTGCCTCGGCAATGATCTGGATACCGTTTCGGCCGCGCTGCGCGAAGGGCGCTCGGGCATCACCGCCCTGGCCGACCACGCCGAAGCGGGCCTGCGCAGCCAGGTCGGCGGTCGTGTCGACCTCGATCTGGAGGCGCTGATCGACCGCAAGCAGAAGCGCTTCATGAGCGATGCGGCGGCCTTCGCCTATCTGGCCATGCGCGATGCCATCGCCGATGCCGGGCTCAGCGCCGAGCAGGTCAGCAGCCTGCGCACCGGCCTGATCGCCGGTTCCGGTGGCGGCTCCAGCGAATGGCAGATCGGCGCGGTCGACCTGCTGCGCGAACGTGGGGTGCGCAAGGTCGGCCCGTACATGGTGCCGCGCACGATGTGCTCGACGGTCTCGGCCTGCCTGGCCACGGCCTACCAGATCAAGGGCGTCAGCTATTCGCTGTCGGCCGCCTGCGCCACCTCGGCGCACTGCATCGGCGCCGCCGCGGACATGATCCGCCATGGCGCGCAGGACATCATGTTCGCCGGTGGCGGTGAAGACCTGCACTGGTCGATGAGCGTGATGTTCGATGCGATGGGTGCGCTGTCGACCAGCTTCAACGAGACCCCGGCCAGCGCCTCGCGTCCATACGACAAGGACCGCGACGGCTTCGTCATCGCCGGTGGCGGCGGCATGCTGGTGCTGGAGGACTACGACCACGCCGTTGCGCGCGGTGCGCACATCCATGCCGAGCTGATCGGTTACGGCGTGACGTCCGATGGCGCCGACATGGTCGCGCCGTCCGGTGAAGGCGCGGTGCGCTGCATGAAGATGGCGCTGCAGGGCGTCGATCGCCCGCTGGACTATCTCAACACCCACGGCACCTCGACCCCGCTGGGCGACGTCACCGAGCTCAACGCGATCCGCGAAGTGTTCGGCGACGCGGTGCCGCCGCTGTCCTCGACCAAGGCGCTGTCCGGCCATTCGCTGGGTGCGGCCAGCGTGCATGAGGCGATCTACTGCCTGCTGATGATGCGCGATGGCTTCGTTGCCGGTTCGGCCAACATCGGCGAACTGGACCCGAAGGTGGAAAGCTTCCCGATCCTGCGCGAGAGCCGCGAGCAGAAGCTGGATACGGTGATGTCCAACAGCTTTGGCTTCGGTGGCACCAACGCTGCACTGGTGTTCGGGCGGGTGTGATGGGGCAGGTGTGCCGACCAACGGTCGGCACCCACCAAAGCAGCAAAGAGTGCCGACCCACGGTCGGCGCCCACCGTTACCTCGGCAGCAGCGGCAGCAGCAGCGCGTGCGCGTCCACCAGCGATCCAACGATGCGGTGGCCCAGGGCACGCAACTCTTCATCCGGATGCACCAGGTCAGGCACCTGGATCACGGTCATGCCGGCCGCCAGCGCCGCACGCGTACCGGCCGGTGAGTCTTCCAGCGCCAGGCAGCGTTCCGGCGCCTGGCCCAGCCGCTGCGCGGCCAGCAGGTAGATATCCGGCGCCGGCTTCGGCCGCGCCACATCACCACTGGTGATCACGGCATCGAAATACGGCAGCAGGCCGGCAGCGGCCAGCTTGCGGTTGGCCCGCGGCTGCCGCGTGGTGGTTGCCACCGCGCGCGGTACCGCGTGCGCTTTCAGCAGCTCCAGCAGCTCCAGAATGCCCGGACGCAGCGGCAGGCCGGTCTGTGTGCGTGCTTCGTACAGCTCATGGCAGCGTGCGGCCACCGCTTCGATCACGCTGTCCTCGATACCCTGCGCACGCAGCAGCGCGTGCGTGTCACGGTCACCGAGGCCGACCATGCGCAGGAACACGGTCTCGTCCAGGCCCAGCCCGAATTCGTCGGCCGCCTCGCTCCAGCAGGCCAGCGAGACCCGCTCGCTGTCGATCATCAGGCCGTCCATGTCAAAGATGACGGCGTCGGGCAGGAACGGCAGCGCAGCGATGGTGGTCATGGAGCGAACAGCGTATCCAGATCGGTGGAGGTGAGCTGCCGCCATTGCCCCTCGTCCAGTCCCTGCAGGTCCAGCCCGCCGACGCGGCTGCGGTGCAGGGTCTGCACGTGGTTGCCGGTGGCGGCGAACATGCGGCGTACCTGATGGTAGCGGCCTTCATGCAGTACCAGGCGTGCGCGACGCGCATCCAGCACTTCCAGTTCAGCCGGCAGCAGGGGGGTCTTCTCGGACTCCAGCATCAGCGTACCGCTGGCGAACAACGCCACTTCGTCGCCGCGCAGGTCGTCGCTCAGTTCCACTTCGTAGACCTTGGGCAGCTTCGACTTCGGCGAGATGATCCGGTGCAGCAGGCCGCCATCGTCGGTCAGCAGCAGCAGGCCGCTGGTCTCGCGGTCAAGGCGGCCCACGGTGGACAGCACCGGATCGCGGTCGCGGAAGCGCGGCGGCAGCAGGTCGTAGATCAGGCGGCCGGTGTCCTTGGTCGAACAGGTGTAGCCGGCCGGCTTGTGCAGCGCGATCGACAGCCCCACCGGCGGGTCCAGCGGCTCGCCGTCGACCCGGATCGCCTCGTGCGGCACCTGGTCGTCGGCATACAGCACCTCGCCGTCGGCGTCGGTGACGCGGCCTTCGCGGAACATCCACTGCACCTGCTTGCGGCTGCCATAGCCCAGGTTGGCGATAAGCTTGACCAGCTTCACTTGCCCTTCCCCTTCACCGCTTCCACCAGCTTGAAGCCATCACGCTCGGCGATCACGCGCACCGCGCCAAAGCTCTCGTTGAGCGTGTACTCGTACGGCAGGTGGCGGTTGGCCACCACGTACAGGCGTCCGCCCGGGCGCAGCGCCTGCGCGGCCACGGCGATGAAGCGCTGGCCGATGTCCGGGCGATCGGCGCGCGAGGGCGTGTGGAACGGCGGGTTGCTGATGATGACGTCGTAGCCCGGCTCGATGCCGGCGGTGACGTCCTGCCACAGGAAGCGCAGCGGCAGCGCGCGCGGCGGCGGCGCCAGGTTCAGTTCGGCCAGGGCCAACGCACGCTGCTCGGCTTCGTACAGATCCAGCGCGGTGATCTTCGGGCAGCGTTCCAGCAGCTCGCGCGACAGATAGCCATAGCCCGCGCCGAGGTCGGCGGCACGCCCGGCCAGGTCGGCCGGCAGGTGCTCGGCCAACAGCGCCGACGCCGGGTCGATGCGATCCCAGGCGAACACGCCCGGGCGGCTGAGGAAACGGCCGCCGACGATCGGCCGCACCGCATCCAGTGCCGACCAGCGCTTGGCCAGGTCGGCGTCGTGCTGGCCCTGCATCGGGGCGGTCCAGTACACGCGACAGTGGTTTTTGGTCAGGCTGCCGCCGAGGCCGGTCAGTTGCTTGAGGTCACCCTCGCCCGAACGTGCACCTTCGTTGTTGGACTGGCAGGCGACGATGCGGCCGCCGTCGGCGACCAGCGCCAGCGCGCGCGCGAACAGGGCACGGGCCTCCTCGCGCTGGCGCGGCGGCAGCACCAGCACCAGCGGGTAGCGGCCCTTGCCGGCCACATCATCCAGCTGGCCGCTGACGGTCCAGCCGGCGGCCTGCTGCAGCGGCTGCGCGAACGGGGCAAAGCTCTGCTCGCAATGCACTTCGCGGTTGCCGGCCGCTTCGCGCAGCGGCCAGCCATCGCGGGCACGCAGGAACGCCACCGGGCCCTCCGGCCAGCGCAGGGCGCCTTGGGAGAACGGCAGGAGCAGGGTCTGCAGGGGGGCGTCGTCGCTGGAGGCCATCGGCGCGGGTACTTCAAGCGTGAGGGCCGTCCATTGTACCGGCTTGGCCGCGCCGGCCCCGGCTGGTCGCTTTGCGAAACCCGAACGGGGCCTTGATGTGGCAGAAACATTGAAACGTTCAGGGTAGAGGCTCCCCCGGAAACCCAGGAGAACCTGCATGCGAGCCTTGTTCGTCGGTGGCGTGGTCGACAACAGCGAAATGGACCTGGAAGGCAGCCATCCGCCCGTGCATTACCCCGAGGACACCGGCGGCGGCCACTCACGCTACCGGCTGCACCAGGTCGGCCATGGCGCCGACGGCAGCGTGGCGTATGCGGTGTACGGCGCACCGGACCTGGCCGACGACGAGGTGGCGAGGGTGGCGGAAGAACGCGCCTATGCGCGCCGGTTCGAGGCGACGCCTACGTTGTTCGAGCATTGATCCCAACAGCCACGCATGGCGTGGCTCTACTGCAACCTCTGGAAAATCCACGCTGTGCGTGGACGGCATGAGGCCTGGCCGATGACGAGGTCACGCACATCCATGCGTGGCCCTTTCCAGTAGATCCACGCCATGCGTGGATGGGGTTGGCAGGTTGCCGTCAGACCCTGGGCGGCAACCTGCGGATGCTGGCGATTTCATCCAGCCACACATGGTGCTGCTGCACCGGCGTGTCGTAGTCATCCAGCCGCAGCTGGCCGTTGCTGCCTTCGTCGCCGGCCTCGTTGCGGTATTGCTGCACCGTTGGTTTCACGGCGACGGTGCCGAGCAGCCGGCGACCATCCTGCAGGGTCAGTTCCACCTGCGTTTCGCCTTCCAGCTGCGGCAGCAGGGCTTCCAGGCGCGCGATCTGCGCCGGATCGGTATGGATGCGGGGAGCTGTACGGGACATCGGCGACCTCCTGCGTGCAGGGTCGCCGATCGGCCGTGAATGCTCAGTGCAGCGCGCTGTCCGCGCGTGGCACCTGCACTTTGCGTACCGCAGCCACCAGCTGTGCCACCGAGTACGGCTTGGCCACGTGCTCCTGGAAGCCCGACGCCAGCGCTCGGCGCCGGTCATCGGCACGTGCCAGCGCGGTCACAGCAACCGCCGGCAGGGTCATCGCATCCACGCCCATGTCCTCGCGCAGCGTGCGCACCAGGCCATAGCCATCCATGCCCGGCATGCCGATGTCGGTCAGCATCACGTGGTACTGCAGGTGCCCGGTATCGGCCAGCAGCGCCAGCGCTTCACCGGCCGAGCTGGCTGCCGACACGCTTGCGCCCTGCTCTTCCAGCATGCGCCGCAGGTACTCCAGCACTTCCGGCTGGTCTTCCACCGCCAGCACGTGCATGCCGCGCAGCGGATACGGTTCGACGATCACCGGCTCCAGGATCGGTCCGCTGATCACTTCGCGCAGCGGCCGCCGTTCGGCATCGGGAATGTGCTGCGGCAAGCGTACGGTGAAGGTGGCGCCGTGGCCATGGCCCTCGCTGGCAGCGGTGACGGTACCGCCATGCAGTTCGACCAGCTGCTGCACGATTGCCAGACCCAGGCCGAGGCCACCATGGCGTCGGGTGGTGGTGCCATCGGCCTGGCGGAAGCGGCTGAACAGATGATTGAGGAATTCGGGCGCGATGCCGTCGCCGGTGTCGCGCACGGTGATCACCCAGTGGTTGCCGTCGGCCTGCAGCTGCAGATCGATGCGGCCTTCGGCCGGGGTGAACTTGATCGCATTCGACAGCAGGTTCCACAACACCTGCTGCAGGCGGGTGGCATCGCCCAGCACCAGGCTGGGCTGCTCCGGCAGCTGCAGGCTCACGTCCAGCGCCTTGCCTTCGGCGACCAGCTCCTGCGCGCCGATGGCTTCGCCCAGCAGGTCGCGCAGGTCCAGTATCTCCACCTCCAGCTGCACCTTGCCCAGCAGCATGCTGCTGAGGTCGAGCATGTCCGAGATCAGCCGCTTCTGCGCACCGGCGCTGTTGGCAATCACGTTCAGGCCCTTGTACAGCGGGCTGGTGTTGTCCACGCGCTGCAGCAGCAGCTCGCTCCAACCGAGGATGGTGGTCAGTGGCGTACGCAGTTCATGCGACAGCGTGGCCAGGAACTCGTCCTTCAGCCGCGCCATGTTCTCGGCTGCGCTGCGCGCGGCACGCTCGGACTGCAGCAGCTCCTCGCGGGCCAGTTCGATCTCGCGGCGTTCGGTCACGTCCGGGCTGCTGCCGGCCAGGCCGATGAAGCGGCCCATCCGCGAGAAGCGCGGACGCGCGTTCATCTCCAGCCAACGCCAGTCGCCATCGGCGCGTCGGGCCCGCACCAGCGCATGCATCGACCGCTGCGCCTTCAGCGCTTCCTGCAGTTCGTACTCGAACACCGACGCATCGTCCGGGTGCACCAGGCCACGCCAGACGTCTTCCGGCACGCGCGTCTCGTCGCCGCCGAAGAACTCACTGAAAGCGCTGTTGACGAAACGGGCATGGCCGCGCTCGTCGAGCACCCACACCGGCATCGGCAGACCGTCGGCCAGCGCACTGAAGCGGGCTTCACTTTCGCCCAGCTCCACTTCCATCTGCTTGCGCGCGGTGATGTCGAAGAACAGGATGCCGACCTTGTCCTCACCCGGGCGGCCCACGCGCACCGCATCCACCGCGAACGAGCGGCCCAGCGCACGCGCTTCCATCTCGAACTGTGCCGGCCGGCCACTGCGGGCAACTTCGCCGTAGATGCGGAACCAGTCTTCCTCGTGGCCCGGTTCCAGCGCCGTCATGCGCTGGCCACGCGCATCCTTCAGGCCGGTGTGGCGCTCGAAGGCGTCGTTGACCTCGATGAAACGATAGTCGACCGCACGATCGCCCTCGAACAGCACCTGGATCACGCAGAAACCGGCGTTGATGCGCTCAAGCACGCCATGATGCAGGTCGGGTTCGGGCGCCGGCACCATCATCGGTGGGCGCTCCACGAGGGGCGGCAGTGTGGACAAGGGCGTCAGTGCAGGCCGGGTTGGAGGCACAGCATCTTCCAAAGCGCGTATTCACAGCGTCAAGCGCCGTCAGTCATGGTTGACGACGATGAATTGGCGGCAACCACTCTTGCGCATGACGCAATCTGCCATTGCGGCGCCCCGGCCGCAGGATCACACTCGATCTGTGATCAACATCGTCCCCATCGCGGGGACGCAGGAGACCGTCATGAAACGCTCACTCGCGATTGCCCTGCTGGCAGGCGCCCTGGTGGCGGGCGGCGCCGCCGCTGCACCGCGCACCGTGACCGATGCGGACGCGCCACGTGCGTTGCAGGCCGATGGCCCGGTCAGCGTGAAATGGGAGGACCCGGCCAAATTCACCGAGATCCGCCAGAGCACCAACCGCTTCGAGGCCGAGCGTGGCGACTGGGTACAGCAGCTGGCACGCTACCTGCAGACCACCGCCGCCAAGCCGCTGCAGCCTGGGCAGACCCTCGATGTGACCCTGGTCGACATCAAGCGCGCCGGTGACTACGAGCCGTGGCATGGCCCGCGTGGCCGCGACATCCGGATCATGCGTGACATCTACCCGCCGCGGATCAGCCTGCAGTACACGTTGAAGGACGCCAGCGGCCGTATCGTCAGCGAGGGCGATGCGCGCCTCAGCGATACCGGCTACCTGCACAACCTGGGGCTGAAGAGCGACAGTGATCCGCTGCGCTACGAGAAGCGCCTGATCGATGACTGGGTGAAGCGGCAGCTGACCAGCCAGGCCACCGCGGCGCGATGATCCCGGGCGGCGCGACCCACCGGTAGGTGTCGACCTTGGTCGACACGCATTCACAGCGCCGACCAAGGTCGGCCGCTACCAGAGCCGTGCACGGCCAGCGTTCGGTCAATCCTGATAGACCTTCGCCACGCGCTTGACCGCGCACGGCAGCTGGTACGCACTCACGCCGCAGCGCGGCGCCAGTTCGGACAGCGTCGGTGCACTGCCCCACAGTTCCACCACGCTGCCGATGCCGGCCTGCGCGTGCGCGGTCAGGTCCACGGTCAGCATGTCCATCGACACGCGCCCGATCAGGGCACCGGGCTGACCATCGATCAGCACCGGGGTGCCATTCGGGGCGAACTGCGGATAACCGTCGGCATAGCCGAGCGCGACCACGCCCACGCGGGTGCGTGCCTTGGCCACGAAGCGGGCGCCATAACCCACCGGCTCACCGGCCTCGATCCAGCGCTCGGCGATCACCTTCGACTGCATCGTCATCACCGGGCGCAGGCGCTCGGTCAGTACGGTGTTGTCAGGCAGCGGATTGGCGCCGTACAGCATCAGGCCCGGGCGCACCCAGTCGCTGCGTACATCCGGCCAGCCCAGCAGCGCCGGCGAGTTGCACACACTGGTCTCGCCTTCCAACCCGTCAGTGGCGCGGGCGAAGGTCGCGGCCTGCTCGTGGGTGCGCTCGCTGTCCAGCTCGTCGGCGCGTGCCAGGTGGGTCATCAGCACGATGCGCTCGACCTGCGGCAGCGCCGACAGGCGCGCATGCGCCGCACGGAAGCCGTCCACGTCCAGGCCGAGGCGATGCATGCCGCTGTCCAGCTTCAGCCACACCGTCAACGGACGCGGACTGTCGAAGGCAGCGACGGCTTCCAGCTGCCACGGCGAGCCGACGGCGAACCAGAAATCATGCTCGGCCACCAGCGCCATGTCGCTGGGCTCGAAGATGCCTTCCAGCAGCAGGATCGGCGCACGGATGCTGGCCTGGCGCAGTTCCAGCGCCTCTTCGATGGTGGCCACGCCGAAACCATCGGCCTCGCCTTCCAGTGCCTGCGCACAGCGCACTGCGCCGTGGCCATAGGCATCGGCCTTGATGATCGCCAGGGCCTTGCCACCGCCCAGTTCACGGGCGAGCCGGTAGTTGCTGCGCAGGGCGCCCAGATCGATCAGCGCGCGGGCAGGACGCATGTGCGGTTCTCTTGTTGCGACGCGTGACCGTACTGGCCGTAGCGGAAAATATCCAGGCCTTCGGTGCTGATCTGCGGCTGGCGCGCGCTCATCAGGTCGGCCAGGTAGCGGCCCGAGCCGCAGGCCATGGTCCAGCCCAGCGTGCCGTGGCCGGTGTTGAGGTACAGGTTGCGGAATGGCGTGGCGCCGATCACCGGCGTACCGTCCGGCGTGGCCGGGCGCAGGCCGGTCCAGAACTGCGCGCGCGACAGGTCACCGCCCTTCGGGTAGAGATCGCTGACCACCAGCTCCAGGGTCTCGCGACGGCGCTGCGACAGCGACAGGTCGAAGCCGGCCACTTCGGCCATGCCACCGACGCGGATGCGGTCGTCGAAGCGGGTCACCGCCACCTTGTAGCTCTCATCGAGGATGGTCGAGGTCGGCGCCATCGCCGGGTCGGTGATCGGCAAGGTCAGCGAGTAACCCTTCAGCGGATACACCGGCAGGCGCATGCCCAACGATGCGACCAGCGCCGGCGAGTAGCTGCCGAGCGCGACCACGAAGCGGTCGGCGGTTTCCAGCTTGCCGTCGATGCGTACGCCGGTGATGCGGTCGCCATCGAATTCCAGGCCGGTGATGTCCTGGTCGAAACGGAACTCGACCCCGGCATCCACGCACATCTGCGCCAGGCGGCGGGTGAACAGCTGGCAGTCGCCGGTCTGGTCACGCGGCAGGCGCAGCGCGCCGACCAGGCCATCGACATGGGCCAGGGCCGGTTCGGCCTGGATGATGCCGGCGCGGTCCAGTACCTCGTACGGCACGCCGTACTGGGCCAGGATCTCGATGTCCTGCGCCGAGGCATCCAGCTGCTGCTGGGTGCGGAACAGCTGGGTGGTGCCCAGGTCGCGGCCTTCGAACTCGATGCCGATCTGCGCGCGCAGCTCGTTCAGGCAGTCGCGGCTGTACTCGGACATGCGCACCATGCGCGCCTTGTTGATCGCGTAGCGCTCGTGGGTGCAGTTGCGCAGCATCTGCCACAGCCAGCGGTACTGGGCCAGGTCCATGCCCGGCTTGATCGCCAGCGGCGCATGCTTCTCGAACAGCCAACCGATGGCCTTCTTCGGCACGCCCGGGGCGGCCCACGGCGAGGTGTAGCCGAACGACAGCTGGCCGGCATTGGCAAAGCTGGTTTCCAGCGCCGGGCCGGGTTGGCGGTCGATGACCGTGACTTCAAACCCGGCCTGTCGCAGGTACCAGGCACTGGTGGTGCCGATCACGCCGCTGCCGAGAACTAGGACTCGCATGGGACTTCTCCAACCCGATCATTCCCTGCACTGGAGCGTGCCGGGACCATAATTGGGGAAGTATAGACAGCCATTCCCAGTTGATTTGCCTGATTTGCAATCAACCGGCAGGATGTTCCCCTGCAATTCATTCCCCAAGGTTGACGGCCATGGCCACCCGTACCCGCGAACTGGACAAGATCGATCGCAAGATCCTGCGCATCCTGCAGGCCGAGGGCCGTATCTCCTTCACCGAACTGGGCGAGCGGGTCGGCCTGTCGACCACCCCGTGCACCGAGCGCGTGCGCCGGCTCGAGCGCGAAGGGGTGATCACCGGCTACCACGCCCACCTCGACCCGGCGGCGGTGAAAGCCAGCCTGCTGGTGTTCGTGGAGATCAGCCTGGCCTACAAGTCCGGCGACATCTTCGAAGAGTTCCGGCGCGCGGCCCTGAAGCTGCCCAACGTGCTGGAGTGCCATCTGGTCTCGGGCGACTTCGATTACCTGCTGAAGGCACGGATCAACGAAATGGCCTCCTACCGCAAGCTGCTCGGCAGCACCTTGCTGACACTGCCGCATGTACGAGAGTCGAAGAGCTACATCGTGATGGAAGAAGTGAAGGAAACGCTGAGCCTGCCGATTCCGGATTGAGTCCGGAACGGTAGTGGGGCCAGATCCCGTGCAGCGGGCTCTGACCCCCGGGTCCGTCAGCGCTGCTGCGGATGCTTCTGCGAGCGCTGTTCCTGCTGCTTGCCACCCTTGTGCGGCTGCTGCGGGTCCATCTGTTGCTGTTGCTGTTGCTGCTGTTGCTGTTGCTGCGGGTTGCGGCCCTGCGGTTCCTTGCCGGGATGACGGTTCTGCTGGTTTTTCATGATCGCGATCCAGTGGACGAAGGACATGCGGCGGCGCAATGCCGGCGCACGGTCACGTTGGTCCCGGAACGGTTAATCGCAGGCGAAAAAGCAGTGATCTGCAGCGGGTTGTTTTCGTGCGTTCAGGCCGGACAGCGTGCGGTAGCCGCCAACCTCGTTTGGCACCCTAGATCAGCGCTTGATCTGCTGGCCATCGCCGGCCGGCACGCTGTCGTAATAGCGGCCGGTACGCGAATCGAACACGCGGTTCGGACCGGCCGGGCGCACGCCAGGCACGATGCGGCCATTGCGGTCGTACACCTTGTCGGTCGGCTTCGGCGCCGGGGTGGGCGCGATCTGGGCGGGACCGGTGGACCTGATCGGCTGCGCCGGCTGCGGCGACGGCAGGACCTGCGGCTGCGGGCGAGCGGCCTGCGGCGGCGGCATCACCGGCTGCGGTGCCACGGTGGTGGCACTGCGGGTGGCGGTCGGGCTCGACGACGTCGGTACCTGGGCCTGCGCGACCAGGGGCAACAGGGCCATCAACAGCAGGGAAAGGGTCAGTTTCATATCACGCTCCGGCGTGGATCACATTTACCTTGCACCTGCACCTGTGTGCCGGCCATGAACGGCCATCACACTTGCAAGCGCGCGCCGGCACCCCCACGTTTTCCGCCATCCCCAGGCCATCAACCCCACGGAGCGCCGCCATGACTGCCTTCGACCTGACGCCCCCCACCGCCACCCAGACCGAGGCGCTGATCGCCGGCCTCAGCAGTGAAGAGCGCCGCGTGCTGCTGCAGCACGGTACCGAGGCGCCGTTCTGCGGCGTGTTCCTCGACAACAAGCGCGAGGGCGTCTACTGCTGCCGGCTGTGCGCACTGCCGCTGTTCCGCTCCAGCACCAAGTTCGATTCCGGCACCGGTTGGCCGAGCTTCTTCGCCCCGTTCGACCCGGCACACGTGCGCGAAATCCGCGATACCAGCCACGGCATGGTCCGCACCGAGATCACCTGCGCGCGCTGCGGCAGCCACCTGGGTCACGTTTTCCCGGACGGCCCGCCGCCCACCTACGAGCGCCACTGCCTGAACTCCGTCTCACTTTCGTTCACCGGCAATGGCGAGCCCTGGCCCGACCCGTTGCAGCGTGGCGGCGCAGAAAGCGGCGTGGCGGGCTGAAACACCCCGCTGACCGATTTCACAGAATTCCCTCTTCAGAAAACCGGGCGACGGGCCGACAAGGAGATATCCCCTCTCCTTGCGTCGCCCCATGCTCATCATCGTTGGATTCCTGGTCGTCATCGTCAGCGTGATCGGGGGCTATCTCGGTGCCCACGGCCGCCTGGGTGCCCTCTGGCAGCCCTACGAGCTGGTCATCATCGGTGGCGCCGCGCTCGGCGCCTTCCTGGTCGGCACCCCGGCCAAGACGGTCAAGCAGACCCTGCAGGCCATGGTCGGCGTGTTCAAGGGCCCGCGCTACAAGCAGCAGGACTACATCGATGTCCTCAGCCTGCTCTATGAACTGCTCAACAAGGCCCGCCGCGAAGGCTTCATGGCGCTGGAAGACCACGTCGAGCGCCCGGCCGAAAGCGCGCTGTTCGGCAACTACCCCAAGGTGCAGGCCGACCACCACCTGATCGACTTCATCACCGACTGCCTGCGCCTGATGATCGGCAGCAACATCGAGCCACACGAGCTGGAGCCGCTGCTGGAACTGGAGCTGGAAAAGCACCACGCCGAGGCCATGGCGCCGTCGCAGGTGCTGACCAAGGTCGCCGACGGACTGCCCGGTTTCGGCATCGTCGCGGCGGTGCTCGGCATCGTCATCACCATGGGTTCGATCGGCGGGGATATCGTCGAGGTCGGCGGCCATGTGGCCGGCGCGCTGGTCGGCACCTTCCTGGGCATCCTGCTGGGCTACGGTTTCGTCGGCCCGATGGCGGCCGCGATGGAAGCGCGCGCCGAGCAGGACAGCCGCATCTACGAATCGGTGAAGACCGCGCTGCTGGCCTGCCTGCGTGGCTACAACCCGAAGATCGCGCTGGAATTCGCCCGCAAGACGCTGCCGTCGAACGTGCGCCCGGCCTTCTCCGATTTCGAGCAGCACCTGAAGACGGTCAAGTAAGCCATGGCCGAGACCAAGCCCACCGTCATCGTCCGCCGGGTCAAGAAGGCCGGCCACGCCGCCCATCATGGCGGTTCGTGGAAGGTGGCCTATGCCGACTTCGTGACCGCGATGATGGCGTTCTTCCTGGTGCTGTGGCTGATGGCCACCACCAACAAGAACGACCGTGCGGCCATTTCCGAGTACTTCCGCAACCCCAGCCCGCTGAGCGGGCAGAACGCCACGCCGGCGCCCGGCATGGCCGGCCCGGGTGGCGCCAGCACCTCGATGATCAAGCTCGGCGGTGCCACCGACATCTCGCGGGGCAGCAGCAACGATCCCTTCCAGAACCAGAAGGAAGCCGTGCCGCAGCCGGTGGACCAGCAGCAGCGCGACAAGCAGCAGCTGGAAGCGCTGATGAAGGAACTGCAGGAAGCGATCAGCAAGAGCCAGGCACTGGAGCCGTTCAAGGACCAGCTGCTGCTGGACCTGACCCCGGAAGGCCTGCGCATCCAGATCGTGGACAAGCAGAACCGGCCGATGTTCGACCTCGGCAGCGCCACGCTGAAGCCGTACACGCAGCAGATCCTGCACGAGCTGGCCAATTACCTGAACCACGTGCCGAACCGGATCAGCCTGACCGGCCACACCGACATCACCGCCTATTCGGCCGCGCGCGGCTACGGCAACTGGGAACTGAGCGCCGATCGTGCCAACGCCGCACGGCGCGCACTGGTGGACGGCGGCCTGGAGGACAGCAAGATCACCCGCGTGGTCGGCCTGTCTTCGTCGGTGCTGTTCGACAAGGCCGACCCGCAGAACCCGATCAACCGACGCATCAGCATCGTGGTGATGACCCAGGCCGCCGAAGCGGCCGCCCTGGCCGGTGCCGGCCCGCAGGTGGGGCTGTCGGCCCCCGCCGCCGACCCGGACGTGCAGGCCGCGCAGGGGCCGGCAAAGTAAACGGTAGATGCGGACCTTGGTCCGCACATCCGGGAAAAGCGTGCGGACCAAGGTCCGCACCCACCAGGGGCATGACCCGGCGCACCCGCTACAATGGCGGTCTTTCCGTTTCCAGGTGACTCCACCCCATGTCCCAGAACTCCAAGGCCAAGCGCGACAAGCGCAAGAAGCAGCAGGCCAAGCGCCCGTTCCTCCGCCTGAACGCCCAGCAGCAGGTGCAGAACCATGCCGTGCTGACCAACGAAGACGGCCAGGTGGTCGCGGCCATCGGCCTGCAGGGCCGTGAGTGGCTGCTGGCCATCGGCGGCCAGACCATGGGCAACGCCGAGAACCCGGTGCCGATGCTGGCCATGCTCAAGCACCTGGCCAACGTGCAGGAGAAGGAAGGCCGCAAGGTCAACCTGGAGTACTCCGAACTGCTGCAGAAGCTGCTGGACACCCTGGCCGCCGAATCCGAGCAGACCGCCGACGAGTACCTGGACAAGCTGGTCGCCGAGTTCGAAGGCGTCGACGCTGCTGAGGGCGAGGAAGGCGAAGCCGCCGAGGGCGACGTGGCCGAAGAAGCCGCTGCCGAGGCCGCTCCGGCCGCTGACAGCGACAGCAAGCCGCAGGCCTGAACCGGCCGCGGCGGTGACGGTCTACGTCGATGACGCGGTGCATCCCTGGCGCGGACAGCGCTGGGCGCACCTGATGGCCGACACCCTGGCCGAGCTGCACGCGATGGCGGCGCAGCTCGGCATTCCCCTGCGGGCCTTCCAGAACAAGGCCAGCGGCGCCCACTACGACGTCACCGCCGAACTGCGTACGCAGGCGATCGCGCTCGGTGCGCGGGCGATCTCAAGGCACACCGACCGCGCGCTGGTCAAAGCGGTGATCGCCAACGCCAGGGCGCAGTACCGGCCGTAGATGGGAGCGCCGGGCATGGCCCGGCGCTACCGATCAATCTCAGAACGGGTCGCTGCCCAGCCGGATTTCCACGTTCAGCAGCGAGCACAGCGCCAGCATCGCGTCGTCGTCGCGGGTCAGCGCCATCACGCCGGTGAAGCCGTCGCTGCCGGCATCCACGCTCCACAGCGTGTAGTTGTGCTCGCGCAGGCGGTCGAAGGCGGTGGACATCAGCTGCACGCCGTCCAGGTCTTCGGCGAAGTCCTCGTCGTCCAGGTCGCCGCCCCAGTCCAGCTGCAGGTTGAAGCGCGCCGACAGCTCGTTCACCGCCGACTGCAGCGATTCCAGGTCATCTCGTTCCACCTCGAAACCGGACTTCCAGGCGATGGCCGTGAACAGCGCTGGCAGCCAGTCGCTGTCCGCTTCCAGCGGCTGCCCGTCCTCGGCCAGGTGCTCGCGCCAGCGGTTGAACTGCTGCAGGGCCAGCTCTTCGTCGCCCGGGTTGATCAGTACCAGCAGGTTCCAGACCCGCGCCTCGAAGCCGTCTTCGTCGAAGTCGTGGATGTCTTCCTCGAAGTCGAAATAGTCGCTGTTGTCGGGCATGGCGGAACTTCCTCTGGGGCAGGCCGGCATTCTACGGTTTATCCTGTGCCGCTGAAGCCGGCCTTGGTGGCCGTCACTGTGAATGAAGCGATGAGCGATACCCCTCCCGACCACCTGGCGATCAACCCGGCCAGCCCCTTCCATGATGCGCAGGCGCTGGAGCGCGGCGTTGGCGTGCGTTTCAACGACGTCGAGCGCGACAACGTCGAGGAATACTCGGTCAGCGAAGGCTGGATCCGCGTGCAGGCCGGCAAGGCCCGCGACCGCCGCGGCAACCCGATGACCATCAAGGTCAAGGGCAAGGTTGAGGCGTATTTCCTGGACCAGAAGCCGGAATAACCCGCGCCGTGGGATCGGTAGAGTCGAGCTTGCTCGACTGCTTTGGGAAAGAGCAGTCGAGCAAGCTCCGGCCGCGGGGGGTTTGCGCCCCGGGCGTGGGGCGTTCTCGTCGCGGGCCCCCCCCCCCCCCCCCCCCCCGACTCTACGTTTCGGGGCAGGGTCACTCGCGCTTGCGCGATTCCAGCAGGTCCAGGTTGCGGATCAGGCGCCGCGAGATCTCATCGGAGATCACCCCGCGCCGGGTCAGCCGGAACAGCTCCTCGCGCTCGGCATTGAGGCCGGCGCTGCGCAGCTGGCGGTAGCCCAGTTCCATGCGTCGCACCTTCTCCGGGTCCACGTCGGGCCCGTCGCTGTCCTTCTCCAGGTGGCGCTGGTACAGCAGGCTGACCCGCGAGGCGGCGTCGTTGTACAGCTGCACGTTCTCGGTGTTCTGGTTCATCACCATCTGCTGGCGCATGCGCTCGACCCCGGCCAGCGCCGCCTTCGACGACAGCCGGCGCGCCAGATCCTCTTCCTTGCGCTCACCCGAATCGGACGGCAGCTGCAGGCCTTTCAACAGCCGCGGCAGCGCGATGCTGGCGCCCAGCAGCGAGAACAGGATCACCGACGCGGCCAGGAAGATCACCAGGTCACGCGCCGGGAACGCACTGCCGTCGGGCAGGAACAGCGGCAGGGTCAACACGCCGGCCAGGGTAATCGCACCGCGCACGCCGGCCACCGAGGTCGCCACCACGATGCGCCAGTTCGGCGCCTCGCCCCGCTCCAGGCCGCGACGGCGCGCGCGCAGCAGGTTCCAGCGCAGCGACAGCCACACCCACAGCAGGCGCAGCACGACCAGTGCCAGATTGATCACCACCACATACACCAGCAGCCACCACGCACTCTGGTGGCCGGTCTCGTTCATGGTGGTGGTGGCGCGTTCGACGATGCCCGGCAGCTGCTCGCCCAGCAGCACGAGCATGATGCCGTTGAAGCTGAACTGCAGCATGTTCCAGACCCCGGCGCGCTGCACGCGCATGCTGCCGGAGACGCGGCCGGTCAGCTCGACATAGCTCATCGCGATACCGGCGGCGACCGCGGCGAGGATGCCCGAGGCATGGATCTCTTCGGCCAGCAGGTAGGCCGCGAACGGAATGAGCAGGTTGACCAGCATCGCCGCGCCCGGCTCTTCGCCGAAGCGACGCCACAGCCAGCGCTGGAAGGTGGACACACCCAGCGTCACTGCCACGCCCACAGCAAGGCCGGCCACCGCCACCCATACGAAGGTCAGCGAGGCCGTGGCCAGCGAGAAGGTGCCGGTCATCACTGCCGCCACCGCGAAGCGGAAGCAGACCAGGCCCGAGGCATCGTTCAGCAGCGACTCGCCCTCAAGGATGTGCATCAGGCGCTTGGGAATCGGCGCCTTGGAAGCGATGGCCCCGACCGCCACCGGGTCGGTCGGCGACACGATGGCCGCCAGCGCGAAGCACACCGCCAGTGGCATCACTGGAATCAGCCAGTGGATGAGGAAGCCGGCGCCGATGACGGTGAACACCACCAGGCCGAACGCCAGCTCGAGGATCGCGCCCTTGTCGCGGAACAGGCCCTGTTTGGGAATACGCCAGCCATCCAGGAACAGCAGCGGCGGCAGGAACAGCAGGAAGAACACCTCCGGCTCCAGCGCGTGGCCGCGGTTGAACACGCCGGCGATGACCGCACCCAGGCCGATCTGCACCAGCGGCAGCGGCAACGAGAACGGCAGGACACGAACCAGGTAGCCGCTGGCGACAACGGCCACCAGCATCGCCAGGACGACTTCAATGGTATGCATGCTTCTTCCAGGAAGCGGCGCGCGGGGAGGCTCGCAAGCCAGCGCCGGAAACCCGGAAAAAACTACCACATGCGGCCATGACCGCGACGGCCGGGGCCGCCGCGCGTCAGCCCCGGCTCATGCCCCGTCGAAGCGGTACAGATCCATGGCGAGGAAGCCAGCATCGATACCGGCGTCGATGCGGCGTGCACCGAAGCCGCCCTCGCCGGCCGCGCCCATCGCGAAGAACAGCGGCAGCAGGTGCTCGTCGGTCGGGTGCGCACGTTCGGCGAACGGCGCCTGCCGGCGGTAATCGAGCAGGGCCTGGCGGTCGTCGGCGGCCAGGCGCTGCTCCACCCACTCGATGAAGGGCCGCACGTACGGCGCTTCCTTGCCGTCCTGGTAGTCGCCCCAGTCGTGCAGGTTGTGGGTGATGCTGCCCGAGCCGACCAGCAGCACGCCCTGCTCGCGCAGCGGCGCCAGCGCGCGGCCGAGCGCGAACTGGTGCTCGGGGCCGAGCATCGGCTGGATCGACACCGGCACCACCGGGATGTCGGCCTGCGGGCGCAGCAGCCGCAGCGGCACCCAGGCACCGTGGTCGAGGCCACGCTGCGGGTCGAGTGCCACCGGCAGGCCAGCGGCGGCGATGCGGCCGGCCACCTCTTCGGCCAGCGCCGGATCGCCCGGCGCCGGGTACTGCAGTTCAAACAGCGCGCGCGGGAAGCCGCCGAAGTCATGGATGGTCGGTGGCTGCGGATGCGCGCCGACCAGCGGCTGCCGGCCCAGCCAGTGCGCCGAGGCCATCACGATGGCGCGCGGCGTCGGCAGGTCGCGCGCCAGCTCGGCCAGGCGCACGCCAACCTGGCCCGGATGCAGGGCGGTCATCGGCGAACCATGCGAGATGTACAGCGAAGGCAGGCGGGACATGGAATTCTCCAGTTGCAGGGTCAGGCGGCGATCAGCGCGAACGCAGGGTCCACTTGCCATCGCCGACCAGGAACAGCACTACCAGCGCCAGTGCCCAGAACGCCGGGTATTCCCAGCCGCCGCCGGCATTGGCGAAACCGAAGCCGTTGGCGCCGTGCACGGTGACGATGGTGCCCAGCAGCAGCGGCACACCTACCAGGCCCACCCAGCGTGCGTAGATGCCCAGCAGGAGCGCGACGGTGATCACCAGCTCGACGCCGATGGTGAGGTAGCCGAGCACGCCGGGCAGGCCCAGCGACTCGAAGAACGCCGCCGTGCCGGCCGGGGTGAATACCAGCAGCTTGATCAGCGCATGGACCAGGAACAGCACGCCCAGGGCCAGGCGCAGCAGGGTGGCGCCGTACGGGGCCAGCGGCGAAACAGGAGCGGTCGTGGTGTGCATGGGGAAACACCTTGAAGGGAGTGGGCACAGGTTATTGCGCCTTCGTGGACCAATAAATACGATGGATTGACCGTATTTATTTCAAAAGGCGCAACAATGGACACCCTCGAGGCGATGCGCGTGTTCGTGGCGGTGGTCGAGCGCAACGGCTTCAGTGCCGCCGCCCAGGCCCTGGATATGTCCACTGCCGGCGTCACCCGCCAGGTCGCCGCGCTGGAAAAGCGCCTGTCCACCCGCCTGCTCCACCGCACCACGCGCCGGGTCAGCCCGACCAGTGCCGGTGCCGCCTACTACGCCCAGTGCGTGCGCCTGCTGGCCGAGTTCGACGCGCTGGAGGCCAGCATCGGCGCGCAGGCGCTGGAGCCCTCCGGCACGCTGCGCATCAACGCACCGGTCAGTTGGGGCATCGCCCGCCTCGGCCCGCTGCTGGCCAGCTACCGCGAACGCTTCCCGCAGGTGGAACTGGACCTGGCCCTGTCCGACCGGCTGGTGGACATGGTCGAGGAAGGTTACGACGTCGCCATCCGCATCACCCGCGAGCCGGGGCCGACGTTGATCGCGCGACGTCTGGGCGAATCGCGGGTGAGCCTGTGCGCCGCGCCGGCCTACCTGGCCGCACGCGGTACGCCACAGACGCCGCAGGAGCTGCAGGCCCACGCCTGCCTGAGCTACAGCTACTGGGCCGCCGGCGACCATTGGCCGCTGCAGGGGCCGGGCGGCGAAGTGAAGGTGGCGGTGAGCAGCCTGCTGCACGCCAACAACGGCGACGTGCTGCGCGAAGCAGCAATCGCCGGCATGGGCGTGATCCTGCAACCGGATTTCCTGCTGGAAGACGCGCTGGCCGATGGCCGCCTGGTGCGCATCCTGCCCGAATGGGAGGCCTCGCCGATCGGCATCTTCGCGGTCTATACCAGCCGCAGCCATCTGGCACCGAAGGTGCGCAGTTTCATCGACCACCTGGTGGAGGCCGGGGTGTAGCCGAGTCTGGCGCTTGCCGGTAGTGCCGGCCGCTGGCCGGCAATCAGACACATCCCGGTCCTGGGCGAATGCCGGCCAGCGGCCGGCACTACCACTTAGGCGGCAACCTCATCCAGCGCCTCGATGATCCGTTCCAGCGGCGCCGGCCGCCCCAGCAGGTAACCCTGCACCTGGTCGCAGCCGTGCGCAGCCAGCCAGTCCAGCTGCCCTGGCGTTTCCACGCCCTCGGCGATGATGGTCAGGCCCATGCTGTGGCCCAGCGACAGCAGCGCGCGGCAGATCGAGGCATTGCGTGGGTTGGTTTCCACGTCGGCGACGAAGCTGCGATCGATCTTCAGGATGTCCAGCGGCAGGTGCTGCAGGTAGGACATGCTGGAATAGCCGGTACCGAAGTCATCCAGCGACACGCTGATGCCCTGCTCGTGCAGCCGCTGCATGGTCTGCATCGCCTGCGCCGGCTTGCGCATCAGGCTGCTCTCGGTCAGCTCCACGTGCAGCGCGCCGCGGGCCAGGCCGAACTCCTGCTGCGCGCGGGTGAACTCGGCCACCAGGTCGCTGTTGAAGAACTGCACCGCCGATACATTGACCGCGATCGGCAGCTCGCCCCAACCGGCCTCGACCAGCCGGCGCTGCGCCTTCGCCGCCGCACGGATCACCCAGCGGCCCAGCGCCAGGATCAGCCCGGTGTCCTCACACAGCTGGATGAACTCGTTGGGCGGGATGAAGCTGCCATCGGCCTGCGGCCAGCGCAGCAGAGCCTCCAGCGCGGCCGGGCTGCCATCGCTGGCGTGCCGGATCGGCTGGAAATACAGCTGGAACTCGTTGTCGATGGCGGCGTGGATGCGTCCGGCCAGGCGCAGGCGGTCGGCCAACCGCGTGGTCACCGCCGCGTCGAACCAGACCACCACATTGCCTTCGGCGCGCGCGGCATGCGCGGCCTGTGCGGCCATGCCGATCACCTGCTCGGCGCTGTGGTCGTCGCCGGCAATGTGCACGGCCACGCCGATGCGCGGCTCGAACTGGTGCAGCGAATCCTTGCCGCGCATCGGCGCCGACACGATCTGCAGCAGGTCGTCCAGCACGCGCTGGGTATCGTGCTCGGCACCGATGGCGAACACGAAGTCCTCCGCCGGCTGGAATGCCAGCGTGCCGCAGCGCGCGCCCAGGCCACCGAGCCGGGTCGCCATCGACTGCAGCACCGCATCGCCGATCTCGCGGCCCAGCGTGTCGGCCACCAGCTGCAGTCCTCGCAACTGCACGAAGGCGATGGTGTAGCCCTCCTGCTGCTCGTCCAGCTGTTCGGTCAACGCACGCACGTTGAGCAGGCCGGTGGCCGGGTTGTGCCGCGCCTGGTAGGCCAGGTCGCGCTCGTAGGCCAGCCGCTCGCTCACATCCTCGGCCAGCACCAGGCAGGCGGGCTGGCCATCGAAATCGAGCTTGGACAGGTGTGCGCGCACTTCGAACACACTGCCGTCCTTGCGCCGGTGCAGGCGCACGGTGGCATCCTGCAGCTCGCCGACACGGGCCTTGGCGATCGCACCCTTCACCTCGTCCCAGCCTTCGCGCGGGCGGATGTCGAGGATGCTCATCGCCAGGAATTCCTCGCGGCTGTAGCCGTACTGGCGCACGGCGGCATCGTTGACCTCGATGAAGCGCAGCGTATCCGGATCGAACACCCAGAACGGCGCTGGATTGCGGTCGAACAACAGGCGGAAGCGGCGTTCCACTTCGCTCATCTGCTCGCGGGCCTGGTAGCGTTCGCTCAGGTCGGTCAGCGCACCGATCATGCGGCGCTCGCTGTCGGCCACCTCCACCCGCTGCCCGCGTGCACCCACCCAGCGCACTGCGCCTCCGGGCAGTACCAGGCGGAACACCTGGTCGAGCACCGCGCCACCGGCGAAGGCCTGGTCGAAGGCCTGCTGCAGGCGCGCTGCATCATCACGATGCACGCGCGCGAAGAAATCGGCCACCGGCAGCGCATCGGTCTGCACGCCGAAGATCTCACGCGCCAGCGGTGACCAGCGCAACAGTGCGGCATCCTCGTCCACGTACCAGGTGCAGACGCGCCCGACCTGGTGGGCCAGGCGCAGCTCGGCATGCCCGGTCTTCAGTTCCTCCGCCATCGACTGCTGGCGGCGGGTGCTGCGGCGCACCGCGTACAGCAGGACCAGCAGCACCCCGACGTAGGCCAGCACGATCGCTACTGACGCCTGCAGGTAGGGCCACCATGGCGCCAGCACGTCCTCATCGGCCAACCCGACCTGCACCGCCAGCGGGCTGCGCTCCAGCGTGCTGATGGTGATGATGCGCTGCACACCATCGACCGCGCCCGGCAGGCTGCCCAGCTCGACCACGGCCTGCTTGCCGAGCAGGTCGCGATGCGGGAGATCGTAGCGACGGCCGACCGTACCGTGCGGGTCCGGTACGCGGGCCAGCATGTAGCCTTCCGCATCGCTGATCGAAACCAGCCCGTTCGGGCCAACATCGAGGCCGCCGATGATGCGCTGCAGTTCGCCGCAGCGCAGCCGCGCCAGCAACCAGCGGTCACCGGCCATCGGCAGCGCCAGCGGCACCACCCAGCTACCGTCGCTGGCGCGCAGCGGCGGGCCGATGTACAGCGAACTGCCCAGGCCTCGGCGCTGCGGATCGGTCCACAGCGGCAGGTTCAGGTCACCTTTGCCGGCCGTCAGGGCGCGGCCATAGCTGTCCAGCACCACGATGCTGTGCAGCTCGGCATGCCGGCGCAGCACGCCGCCGATGGAGGCATCAAGCAGCGCCGGCGCCTGCGCGGGCACGCTGCGGAACACTTCAACGGCATCGGCGGCGATGCCGGACATCGCCCGCTCCAGGTTGCGCAGCTCCAGCGCCAGCAGGCGCTCGC
The DNA here is from genome assembly GCF_036320065.1 of Stenotrophomonas sp. SMYL8. Taxonomy (NCBI): domain Bacteria; kingdom Pseudomonadati; phylum Pseudomonadota; class Gammaproteobacteria; order Lysobacterales; family Lysobacteraceae; genus Stenotrophomonas; species Stenotrophomonas sp. SMYL8. The sequence continues at coordinate 20,881 of NZ_JAWIRR010000037.1, read as the reverse complement.
TGCCCACCGCCAGTGCACGGCTCTGGCGCTGTGCGGCCTCCAGCCGGCGGTGATGGTCGTTGGCCAGCATGGTGGTCAACCCGGCCACCAGCAGAATGCCCAGCAACACCCCGCCCCAGGTAATGGCGCGCAGCGGCCGGGCCAACGCCCGTTTCAGCGCGGGCATCGGTTGGTCTTCCTTGTGCAGTCGGCTGGCTTCATGCGCGAACGAATCCTCCACATCCCCGACCTCAACGGCCGGCGGACGCCATTCTTGACGCCTGACCCGCCCCCGCATGGCCACCTCCCCGTGTCCGCGCAGGGCTCCTGAGGCCAGCATGCACCACACCGGTGACGGCGTGAAGATCGCTTCCGCGCGTTCAGCCAGATCCCGCACAGGGCGGGCGGCACTACGGGAGGGCCAGCCGGGGCGGAGCGGATTAGACTTGGGGTTTTCCGCTGCAAGAGAAGTCCATGTCCAAGCTGCGCCGTCCCACCCTGGCACTGGCCATCGTTGCCAGCCTGTCCCTGGCCGCCTGCGACCGCCCGGCCGATCCGGCTGCCGGCACCGCCGCGCCTGCCGATGCCGCACCTGCGGCCGCCAAGCCGATGCTGGGCAGCTTCGGCTTCGATGCCAGCGGCATGGACCGCAGCATCAACGCCGGCGATGATTTCTTCGGCTTCGCCAACGGCACTTGGGTGAAGAACACCGAGATCCCGGCCGACCGCTCGCGCTTCGGCAGCTTCAACGTCATCGCCGAGAAGACCCTGGCCGACACCCGCGCCATTCTCGAAGGCGCCGCCGGCAACACCCAGGCCAGCGGTGACGACAAGCTGATCGGCGACTACTACGCCGCCTACATGGACGAAGCCGGCATCGAGCAGCACGGCATCGCGCCGGTGCAGCCGCAGCTGAAGGCCATCGATGCGATCGCCGACAAGGCCGGGCTGGCCCGTGCCCTCGGCGGCGACGTGCGTGCCGATGTCGACCTGCTCAATGCGACCAACTTCTACACCGACCGCCTGTTCGGCCTGTGGGTGTCGGTGGACCTGCTGCAGCCGGACCGCAACGCGCCCTACCTGGTGCAGGGCGGCCTGGGCATGCCCGACCGTGACTTCTACCTGGGCGGCGGCCGCATGGCCGAGCTGCGCAAGCAATACCAGGCCTACATCGCACAGATGCTGCAGCTGGCCGGTGTCGCCGATCCGGCGGGCAAGGCGCAGCGCATCCTCGCGCTGGAGACGAAGATCGCGCAGGCGCACGCCACTCAGGAAGAAACCAATGATGTGACCAAGGGCGCCAATCCCTGGACCCAGGCCGACTTCAATGCCAAGGCGCCGGGCATGGACTGGAACGCCTTCCTCGACGCGGCTGCGCTGGGCAAGCAGCAGGACTTCATCGTCTGGCAACCCAAGGCCGTGGCCGGCCTGTCCAAGCTGGTCGCCACCGAGCCGCTGGATGTCTGGAAGGATTACCTGGCCTTCCACGCGCTGGACCGCGCCGCTGCCTACCTGCCGAAGAAATTCGCCGATGCCCGCTTCGCCTTCCACGGCACCACGCTGAGCGGCACGCCGCAGCAGAGCGACCGCTGGAAGCGTGCAGTGGACGACGCCAACCATGCCATCGGCGAAGCGATCGGCAAGCGTTACGTCGAGAAGCACTTCGACGCCAAGACCAAGGAACGCGCGGACGAGATGGCGAAGAACATCATCGCCGCCTTCGCCAAGCGCATCGACGCGCTCGCGTGGATGTCTCCGCAGACCAAGGCCAGCGCCAAGGCCAAGGTGGCCGGGCTGACCGTGGGCATGGGTTACCCGGAAAAGTGGCGTGATTACACCGGCCTGGAGATCCGCCGTGATGACGCGCTGGGCAATGCGCAGCGCGCCGAACTGTTCGAGTACCAGCGCAACATCGCCAAGCTGGGCAAGGCGGTCGACCACAGCGAGTGGGCGATGCTGCCGCAGACCATCAACGCGATGAACGTGCCGCTGGAGAACCGCCTGGTGTTCCCGGCCGCGATCCTGCAGCCGCCGTTCTTCGACGGTGCTGCCGACGACGCGGTGAACTACGGCGCCATCGGCGCAGTGATCGGCCACGAGATCAGCCACGGCTTCGACAACGCCGGTGCGCTCTTCGACGAGACCGGCAAGCTGCACAACTGGTGGACCGCTGAAGACCTGAAGCAGTTCAACGCCGCTGGTGATGCGCTGGCCGCACAGTTCAGCAGCTACGAGCCGTTCCCGGGCGTGCATGTGAACGGCAAGCTGACCCTGGGCGAGAACATCGCCGACGTGGCTGGCCTGGGTACCGCCTACGATGCCTACCAGCTGTCGCTGCAGGGCAAGCCGGGCCAGACCCTGGAAGGCTTCACCCCCGACCAGCGCTTCTTCCTCGGCTTCGCCCAGGCGTGGCGCAGCAAGAGCCGCGAGCAGGCGCTGCGCAACTCGCTGCTGACTGATGTGCATGCACCGGGCCAGTTCCGCGCACTCACCGTGCGCAACATCGACGCCTGGTACCCGGCGTTCGAAGTGAAGGAAGGCCAGAAGCTGTACCTGGCCCCGGACAAGCGGGTCAAGGTGTGGTGATGTAACCGGAACGGGCGCCAAAAGGCGCCCGTTTCATTTCCTGGTAGCTGCCAACCCTGGTCGGCACATGCCCCGCTCTGGTGGGTGCCAACCTTGGTTGGCACGGGGCAGGAATCCACGCATGGCGTGGATCTACCTGCGGGTGGTGGCAACCATCAGGAGAGCGCTCGCAGCCAACACCGCAGCAGCCCAAAGCGTGGCGTACGGCCCGACACCATCCAGCAGCCGTCCACCGCCCCACGCGCCAAGCGCGATGCCGATATTGAACACGCCCACATACAGGGCGGTGGCGATCTCCACGGCCTGCGGCACCGCTTTCATCATCCAGCTCATCAGGCCCACCGATACACCGCCATAGGCCAGGCCCCATAGCAGCAGCACCGCAATGCCACCGCTCGGCGTGCCCCCCACCCACAGCAACAGCAGCGGGGTCAGCAGCAGGCCCGATGCGATCGCCAGCAACGTACCGCGCGGATGGCGTGCTGCCAGCGGCCCGGCAATGAAGTTGCCGGCGATGCCGGCCAGGCCGTAGGCAAACAGCAGTGCCCCGATCCACGACGCCTCCATGCCCGAGACGGACGTCAGCAGCGGCCGCACGTAGGTGAAGGCGATGAAGTGCCCGGACACCAGCAGCACGGTCAGCCACAGGCCACGCCGCAGGTCGCGCTGGCCAAGCTGCTGCACGAACTGCCGCAGCCGCACCGATGTACTTACAGGTAACGCAGGAACCACCCGCAGATGCAGCAGCATCACCGCCGCACTGAACAACGCCATCGCTGCAAAGGCGCTGCGCCAACCCACTGCATCCCCGATCAGCGCGCCCAACGGAACGCCCAGCACCGACGCTGCGGCCACGCCGCCGAAGATGATCGAGGTAGCCAGGCCGATGCGGTCAGCCGGCACCAGGCGCGCAGCCAGACCGCCGGCGATGGCCCAGATGCCGCCCATGCAGAACCCCACCAGCACCCGTGCGGCCAACAGCCAGCCGATGCCCGGTGCCAGCGCCGACGCGAGGTTGGCGACCAGCAGAAGCGCAAGCAGCGCGCACAGGATGCGACGGCGATCGATGCCACCGGCTGCGATCACCACCAGCGGTGCGAATACTGCCGCCAGCAGGGCCGGCAGCGAGATCATCAGGCCGGCGGTGCCGGTGGACGCGCCGAGATCTTCGGCGATCGGGGTCAGCAGGCCGACCGGCAGCATTTCGGTGGTGACCACCGAGAACGTGGCGAGGCCGACGGCGGAAACCGACCACCACGGATGACGAGGCACAGGCGCGGCGTGCGCAGGCGATGAAGCGCTCACGGGACGATTCCTTCAGGGGATGTGGTCGAGGCAGACGGGCGCAGTGCACGGTGCGCGAGCACGGCGAACAGCAGCACACCACCGCCTGCCACCAGCGCAACAGCAAAGCCGCTGCGCACGCCCCCCGCATCGACGCTCTGCCCGGACAGTGCCGCGCCCAGCGCCACGCCGATGTTCAATCCGGCCAGCAACCAGGTCATGCCTTCGGTCAGGCGCGATTCGGGCACGTACTGTTCGACCAGCGACATCGCCACGATCATCGTCGGCGCGAAGAACACCCCGGCCAGCAGCACGGCAACGGCCAGGGCAGGCAGGCTGCCGACCCACAGCAGCGGTAGCGTGGCCAATGCAGTGGCCGCTGCTCCGGTCAGCAACAGGCGCGGCAACGGGATCTGCAGCTTCAGCGCACCAAACAGCAGGCCCGCCGCGCAGCTGCCCAGCGCATAGGCCGACAGCACCCAACTGGCAGCCAGTGGCTGCCCGCGCTGTTCGGCGAAGGCCACGCTGGTGATGTCGACGGTACCGACAATCACACCCATCGCCAGCATCAGCAACGCCAGCAGGCGGATCTCCGCTTGCCGCAGCAGCGAGCGCGAGGGTGTTGCGCCTTCGCAGCACTGCAGCGGTGGTTCGGTACCGCGTTGCAGGACCAGTGCGGTCACCCCGAGCACCAGCAGCAGGGCGGCGGCCAGCACGCCGGCCTGCGGCCATACCGCCACCGACAACCCGATGGACAACGGTGGCCCGGCGATGAAGGTCACCTCGTCGAACACGGTCTCCAGCGAATACGCAGTCTGCAGCTGCGGGCGTCCGCGATGGATCGCGGTCCAACGCGCGCGCACCATCGCCGACACGCTGGGCATGCAACCGGCCAGCATCGCCGCAACGAACAGCGTCCAGTCCGGCGCGGCCAGCAGCGTGCACGCAAGCAGCAACAGTAACCCGGCCGCACTGGCCGCGGTAGCCCACGGCAGCACCCTGCCCTGCCCTCGCCGGTCGACCCAGCGCGATACCTGCGGCGACAGCAACGCGTAGGTCAGCACGAAGGTGGCCGACACCGCACCGGCCAGTGCATAGCTGCCGCGCAGCTGGGACAGCAGGGTGATGATGCCGATACCGGTCATCGGTAGAGGAAGGCGTGCCAGCAGCCCGGCCAGGGCGAGGCCGGCGGTGCCGGGGGCCGCGAACAGGTCGCGATAGGGGGTGGCCATCAGGTTCTCCAGGGCAGTGACTTGCCTGGCGCACCGGGCGCCACGACAATACATACAGAGCGTATGAATAAGATGCTACATTCATACGTACCGTATGTAAATAATCATGCACTGTGTATGTAAGGAGCTCCGGATGGTTCGTCGCACCCGCGCCGAGATGGAAGAAACCCGCGCCACCCTGCTGGCCACCGCCCGTCGGGTGTTCAGCGCGCATGGCTATGCCGCCACCTCGATGGACGACCTGACCGCCCAGGCCGGGCTGACCCGCGGCGCGCTGTACCACCACTTCGGCGACAAGAAGGGTCTGCTGGCGGCTGTCGTCGCCCAGCTCGATGCCGAGACCGACCTGCGTCTGCAGGCGATCAGCGATGGCGCGGATGATGCCTGGGACGGCTTCGTGCAGCGTTGCCGCGCCTATCTGGAGATGGCACTGGAGCCGGAAATCCAGCGCATCGTGCTGCGCGATGCGCGCGCGGTACTGGGTGGCGCCTCACCGGAATCCCAGCGCCACTGCGTGCACTCGATGCAGCACCTGATCGAACATCTGGTGGCGCAGGGCGTGGTGGCAGCGGTGGATGCGCAGGCACTGGCGTCGCTGATCTACGGCAGCCTGGCCGAAGCCGCGTTCTGGATCGCCGAGGGCGAGGATGGCGACGCGCGCCTGCGGCAGGCGACGGCGGCGCTGGAGATGCTGTTGCGTGGGTTGAAGTCGGCCGGGTAACGCCCATCCACGCATGGCGTGGATCTACTGCGGAATCCGCTCTGGTAGAGGCCAACCTTGGTTGGCGCTTCTGCGGCACCGCGCGAAATGCGTGCCAACCAAGGTGGGCACCTACCGGAGCAGTTCGGGCCACTCGCGCAACACCGCCACCGGCACGCCCATGCGCGTGCAGGCGCGGCTGGCCAGGCCATCGGGCAGCGCGCGGCGGAACAGCGGCGCCATGCCCTGCATCAGCTTCGCCGACGCTGCAGCTTGTGCGCGCTGGCGCGCATTGCGTTCCAGCATGCCCTCGGCCCAATCCGGCAGCAGCGCCGCACCGGCGCCGAGGAACACTTCGCGCGACAGGCCCGGCACCGGTACCGGCAGGCGCACGCCGGACAACACCTCCAGCACTTCGCGCGAGCGTTCGTCGACGCGCAGTTCCGGCTGCCGCGCGCAGAAGTACGCGGCCACTTCCGCTTCACTGCGCGGCACATCCACCGCACCCAGTGCCTCGGCCACGCAGCGGTACTCGTCGTAGTAGCGATCGGCGATGTGCGCCGGCACCTCGCGCCCGTAGCGGCGGAAGCCTTGCAGGAAGCCAAACGCCTCGGTCACGTGCACCCACGTCAGCAGCTGCGGATCGTCCGCCGCATAGGGCTCGCCCTGCGCGGTCTGGCCGCGGATCTGCGCATGGATGCGGCGTACCTTGGCCACCAGCGCCTCCACCTCGCCGCTGGGCGCATAGCTGGTGCCGGCAACGAAGGCGGTGGTGCGGCGCAGGCGTCCCACCAGGTCCTGGCGGAAATTGGAGTGGTCGTAGACGCCGGCCAGCGCGCGCGGGTGCAGGGTCTGCAGCATCAGCGCACACAGACCACCGGCCAGCATCGAGGGGAACTCGGCGTGCAGCCGCCAGGTGACGCTGTCCGGGCCGAACCAGCCCGGGTCTCCCAGCGGGTGGTCGTAATCGATGCCGCTCTGGCCACGCGGGAAGGCCTCCAGTACCCAGCGCCGGATAGGCGCGGTGACGGGGCGGGAGAGTCGCTGCAGCAGAGCCGGCATCACAGGTCCAGGAAAGGCGGAAGAGCGGCCGCAGGTTGCGCGGTCGGCCCCGATTCTGGGCGATCACGACGCCGACGGCGAGTCTCCGCGCTCAGCCACGGTTTCATGTGCAGCCGCAGCACGTTTCACCCTGCGACATCCTGTCGCAGGCTGCGACGATGATGTTGCAATGCAACAACATTCACCCATTCAGACAAAACCCTTACGCCGCTAGGCATTGCGCCCATTGCACGGCTCGCTGGAAGTGCTAGAACTGAACCCGCCACACCGTCCAACGCTGATCGATGCACGTTCCACAAGGAGCCAGCCATGATTGCTTTGTTCAAGGGTTTGGGACTACTGCTTCGCGACAACGAGCTCTACAGCAGCCCGTTCGAAAAACAGGTCGCGCACTGGCGCAGCCTCAGCGAGCAGCAGATCCGCGATGAAGTGGCTGTGCTGGCCCAGGCCAAGTGCCAATGGCTGATCGCCTCGATCGTCGGCTGGCAGGCGGCCTCGCTGCTGATCCTCGGGCTGATCACCAACTACCTGTGGCGCGACGATTACCACATCACCTTCACCCGCGTGGTCGTGGTGTTCGGCTCATGGATCTCGATCCTGTTCGTGATCTGGTTCATGGCCAACATGTTCGACCGCACCGCCGGTTTCGAGCGTTGGATGAAGGCCTTCAACAGCCGCGCCCGCATCAGCTCCAAGGCCGACAGCGTCGAGAACGTGGCTGAGGCACTGGACCTGGCCGAGCACTACCCGGAAGTGCTGGACTACAAGCAGGCCGTCACCGCCAAGCGCGAGCTGCGCCATGAGGACATCCGCATCATGACCGAGATCGGGCGCATGAAGCAGCACTCAGAACTGGTCGGCCGCCTGAACCATGTGGGTGAGAACGAGCACCACCACGACCTGACACTGCAACCTGCCTACTGACCCTTCAGGGAAGCGGGGGGACCCACAATGCCACCGTGATCACTCACGGTGGCATTGTTCTATCGGGTCCTGGCTGACGCACTGGCGGAAGCCGTTGGGCAGGCCACGCATGGCCTCGGTCTTTCCCACCGCCACCGCGAACCGGCGCAGCGGCGGCGTGGCACACGCGGCCCCGCTGCTGCATGCAGGGTCCAGCACCACGTAGTGGCAATGGCCACTGCTGCTGGCGATGCACTGGAACCGCGCCTCGCCATCGACCACGGTGCGTTTGCTGTACAGCGTATCCACGCCGTTGGCATTGGTACGGGTGATCGAGGTTTCGCTGGACTTCTCGCAGCCGGCCAATGACAGCGCAGCAACGCAGGCAAACAGGAACAGGCGCATGGTGCCTCCAGGGTGCGGCTACATGCCGCGGAACAAGCTCATGAAGGGTTGGCTGACCACCAGCGTCTCCGTACGCCCACGCAGGCGCAGCACCCCGCGCCCGGTATCGTCGCGGCTGACCGCTGCCACCGCCTTCATGTTGACGATGGTCGAGCGATGGATCTGGCGGAAGTGCTGCGGATCGAGCACTTCCAGCAGCTCGCGCAACGGTGTGCGCAGCAGGCTCTCACCGGCCGCGGTCATCACGGTGGTGTACTTGTTGTCAGCACGGAAGTAGGCCACGTCTTCCAGCATGATCAGCTGCGTCTCGCGGCCGTTGCTGGCGGTGATCCAGGCCAAGGGCGGGCGCTCTGCCGCCCTCTGCGACGGCCCCAGGCGCTGAAGCAGGCGTTCGAGTACGGCATCGTCCTGGCGCGTTGATGGCAGCCGCGACAGGATGCGTTCGCGCGTGGCCAGCAGGCGCTCATCGCTGACCGGCTTCAGCAGGTAGTCCATCGCACCCTGCTCGAACGCGTCGATGGCGTACTGGTCGTAGGCGGTAACGAACACCACCTGGGTGCGCGGGCTCAGTTCGGACAGCGAACGCGCCACTTCAATGCCACTGATGCCGGGCATGCGGATATCGAGGAAGGCGATGTCCGGCTGTTTCTCGGCCAGCTGTTCCAGCGCACTGGCGCCATCCTCGCACTCTGCCACCAGCTTCAGGTCCGGCCACAACCGGCCCAGCTGCTCGACCAGCGACTGCCGCAGCAGTTCCTCGTCTTCGGCAATGAGCGCCTCAAGCGGCATGGCTGCGCTCCTTGCTCGACTGCGGCAGGGTCATGGTCGCGGCCACGCCGCTGGGGAAGTTGGCGACGATCGCCACGCCGGCCTGTTCGCCGCAGGTCAGGCGCAGGCGCTCGCGCAGGTTCTTCAGGCCGATGCCGGTACCGCTGGTGCCCTGGCCGAAGCCGAGGCCATCGTCGGCCACCGTCACCGTTACATGGTCATCGAAGCCACGCGCCAGGATCCAGATCGTGCCACCGCCGGGCTTCGGTTCCAGGCCATGCTTGATCGCGTTCTCCACCAGCGTCTGCAGCGCCATCGCCGGCAGCTGCACGCCGTGCAGTTCGTTCGGTACCTGCACCTCCACCCCCAGCCGTGCGCCCATGCGGATACGCAGGATCTCCAGGTAGGCACGGGTGCGCTCCAGCTCCACGCCCAGCGTGGACAGCGATTCGTCCACCTGTGGCAACGAGCTGCGCAGGTACTGGATCAGGTGGCCCAGCATCTGGTCGGCACGTGCCGGGTCAGTGCGGGTCAGCACCTGCGCGTTGGCCAGCGTGTTGTAGAGGAAGTGCGGTTCCACCTGCGCATGCAGCAGGTTCAACCGGGCCACCGACAGCTCCTTTTCCACCTGGGTCTGCTCAGCCGCGGCCTGCTCGTCGCGACGCTGGTCGGCAACACGGCGGCTGATCGCGCGGGTGACCGCTTCGGCGTTCTCGAAGTTGCTGCCCTCATCCAGTGCCAGCAGGTCGGCCCACCAGCCGGCATCCGGCTCAAACAACAGGGTGACGGTACTGGTGCCCTGCCCCGGCGTGACCGTCGCCAGCACGCTGTTGCGCTTGATCGCCAGCCGCGCCGGCAGGTTCCAGCGCGACGGCTGGCGACCATTCCAGAGGTCCACCCGGCGCACGTAGGCGCGCACCTGCAGGCTGCCGGCCGAACTTTCCACGTCTTCTACGCGCGGCAGTTCGGCAATTGCCGCTTCCACCACGGCATAGGCCTGGCCGGCATCCATCGGCAGTTCCACCTGGCGGCGCTGGCGCCCGGACAACGTGGTCGAATCCAATCGGCCGGCCACCAGCCAGACCCGGCGCACATGGGTGATCGCGCTGCCCAGCGCGGAGATCATCAGGAACATCGCCAGCAGGCCGAACACCCAGCCCGGGCCATCGTTCATGCCGCTGAAAATGCCGCTCCAGACCATGCCGGCGACGAACAGCGCCGCAGCCCAGGCCAGCAGGTGACGGAGCAGGAGAGAGAGGCTGGCGAACACGGCGGCGCCTTGGAGGAAGGGGGTGAGCCGAGCATAGGGCGGCCCGCCGGGCAAACAAGCGGGTTGCGACGAAGGGCCGGAAAGCGGGGATGGAAGCCATTCTGGTAGAGCCGGCCGCTGGCCGGCTCCCCATGACCTCCACAAGCATCACAAGGTTGCCGGCCAGCGGCCGGCACTACCCGGGAGGCGCCGGGCGAACCCGGCGCATTCCCTTACTTGCGCTGGTCGGCGCTGGCGTCACGCACGGCGCGGAACGATTCGTCCTTGCTCCAGTTCGGCCAGCTGCGCGAGTTGGCCAGCTGGTTGCCCAGCGTGTACAGCACTTCCAGGTCGCGGGCGGCACCGGCGAACACCCAGTCCGGCTGCCACTCGTCGCCCTGCTGGTGGTAGCGCTTGGCGGTGTAGTCCTCGGAGGCCTTCTTGCCTGCGGCCACGCCACCGTCCACCCAGTCCTGGCCGGCCGACCAGGACAGCGCCGGCACGCCACGCTTGGCGAACGGGAAGTGATCGGAGCGGAAGAACAGGCCCGCTTCCGGCTTCGGGTCCGGCGTGTAGCGGATATCCCAGCCCTTGGCCACGTCCTTCAGCTGGTCCAGCAGCTCGAAGCGCGCGGCACCGTAGATGCCGAAATCACGCGACGGCCCGAACGGCGCCATGCCATCCATGTTGATCACCGCCACGGTCTTTTCCAGCGGATACAGCGGATGGGTGGCGTAGTACTCCGAACCCAGCAGGCCCTTTTCCTCGGCGGTGACCGCCAGGAACAGCAGCGAACGCTGCGGGCGCTTGGCCTTGGCGAAGCCACGGGCCAGTTCGATCAGCGATGCGGTGCCACTGGCGTTGTCCAGAGCGCCATTGAATATCCGGTCGCCACTTGCGTCGGGCTCGCCCACGCCGATGTGGTCCCAGTGCGCGCTGTAGACGATGGTCTCGTCCGGGTGGCGGCTGCCTTCCAGGCGCGCGGCCACGTTGTGCGAGGTGATCACTTCGGTCTTCACCGCGTACTTCGCGTCCAGGCTGGCGCCGGTCAGCGGCACCGGGGTGAAGTCGCGCTGCTGCGCCTTCTTCTTCAGCACCTCGAAGTCCTGCCCGGCCGAGCGGAACAGCTCCACGGCCAGGTCGCGCTGGATCCAGCCTTCCAGCAGCGGGTGGCTGTCGGCCGGGTTGTCGCGCACCACATCGAACATGGTGTTGGTGTTGGAACCGGCCACGGTGGCCCAGCCGTACGACGCCGGTGCGGTCTCGTGCACGATCAGCACGCCCAGCGCGCCCTGGCGGGCGCCTTCTTCATACTTGTAGGTCCAACGGCCGTAGTAGGTCATGCCCTTGCCGTCGAAATCACCCTGGCCGGTCTCGAAGTCCGGGTCGTTGATCAGCACGACGGCGATCTTGCCCTTCAGGTCCACGCCCTTGAAGTCATCCCAGTTGCGCTCCGGGGCCTTCACGCCGTAGCCGAGGAACACCAGCGGGGCCTTGCTGATGTCGACGTTGCTGGCGCCGTTCATGGCGGCGCGCACGGCGATCTGCTTGCCCTGTTCCAGCGCAACGGTCTTGCCGTCTTGGTGCAGCGCCAGCTGCGGTGCGCCGACGATGTCGCCCTTGCGCAGCGGCACGGCCTGGGTCCACAGGCGCTTGCCGTCCTTGAGGTCGCCGCCCGGCTGCAGGCCGGCGTCGGCAAACTGCTTGCTGAGATAAGCGACGGTCTTTTCTTCGCCGGCGGTGGCCGGCGAGCGGCCTTCGTAGGCGTCGGAGGCGAGTTCCTTGACGTCGGCGGAGATCCGCGCGCCATCGAATTTCGGGGTGGCCGCCATCAGTGCGCTCGACACTGACAGGGCCAGCACGCCCAGTACTACTCGTTTCATTGCTCTCTCCAGCAGGGAAATCCTTCTGGAGTGTAATGGGATTCGGCAGGGCTGCGCCCTGCACCCGCAGAAACAACGGCAACGGCCGAAGCAACAGCAAAAGCTGGGTTCCTGAGGGTAGACGGGGTAGGTCCGGTTGCGGGGGACGCTGCAAGTACGTCCATGTAAGCTCGGTCGCCGCATCCATGCGGCTCACGCCCCCGCAACCGGACCCACCCCGCCTTCGACAGTTTCCCGCTGCTGTTGGTGGGTGTCGACCTTGGTCGACACACCGCTGTTGGTAGGTGTCGACCTTGGTCGACACACCGCTGTTGGTAGGTGTCGACCTTGGTCGACACACCGCTGTTGGTAGGTGTCGACCTTGGTCGGCACGCCGCTGTTGGTAGGTGTCGACCTTGGTCGGCACGCCGCTGTTGGTAGGTGTCGACCTTGGTCGACATACTGCTGTTGGTAGGTGTCGACCTTGGTCGACACGGACGGAAACAAGAAAGGGTCAGAGCCCTTTCCCGGCGGGAAAGGGCTCTGACCCCATCTGTGTGCTGCCTTGGCGTGTTACCAGTTCGGGTCTTCGGCCGGGGCGGCAGCGGGCTTGGGCTTCGGCTTGGCCGCCGGGCGCGCGGCGGCAGCCGGTGCAGCCGAGGCCGTTGCGCCGGCAGCGGCAGCGGCCGGCTTGCTGCCCAGCTTCTGGCGCAGTTCGATCTGGCCCGGACGGAAGCCGCCGCGCATGGCGTCGACACCGTCTTCGATGGTGCCGTACGAGGTCTGTGCGGCCACGCGGTCGATGCGGATGGTGCAGCACGGATGTTCGCTGCGACCCAGCGAGCGGCCGGTCTGCGGGTCCTTCAGTTCTTCGCCCAGGCGCACGGCCTGCCAGCGCTGGCCGGCCTGCACGGTGTCACCGCCCTGGCTCAGCACCACCTGGTCACCGTCCACCGACACCACTGACACCGGGAACAGGGTGGTGACGATGGTGGTACCGATCTGGCCGGACAGCGATTCCATCATCGCCGCGGCCATGTTGCGGCCATTGACCACGCGCGGCAGGGTGCTGGGGCCGGTCGAGGCCAGCTGGTGATCGAAGCTGTCGGACATCACCACCTGGCCGGTGGTGGCGTTGATCAGGCGCAGGGTAATGCGGCCGCCACCGGAGTACGAGGTCACCTGGCGGTCGGACATGCGCAGGTTGCGCACGCTGCGCGGGTACTCGAAGCGTTCGATGGTCGGGATCAGGATCAGGTCGGTCGCCAGCTGCTGGCCGACGCGTGCGGTGTCCTGCAGGCGCACGTTGCCGCTGTTGATGTGGTCGATCTCGGCTTGCAGTTCGTCGCCGAACTCTCGGTCCAGCACGATGAAGCGCTGGGTCTGGGTCAACGTGTCGGACAGGCGTGCGCGGATCGCGTCGGCCACTTCGTCCGCGTCCACGCGGCCGTCGCCCACGGCATAGCTGCCGGCCTTGGTGCGCGGCAGTGCAACCACGATCTTCGGCTTGCCCTGCTCGTCCGGTGCGCGGTACTGGGCGATCTGTGCACGCACGCGCACCTTCCAGTAGCTGCGCATGCTGCGATGGGTCACGTCGGAATCGAACGAGCTTGCACCACGCTTGGCATCGACGCTGACCTTCTCGTCGTAGCTTTCCCTGACGCTGGCCGAGGCCGAACCGCTCTTTGCCGAGGCTTCGCCGGACGCAGTGGCCGACGCCGAGCCCTTGAAGCTCCAGCCTTCATCGCTGGCGCGCACGCGGGCGATGGTTTCCTCGTCCAGCTGCCGCACTTCATCCTGCGACAGGATTTCATAACCCAGCACCGCGCCCTGCGAGCCGGCGATCATCTGCTGGGTGAACGCGTCGGCGCGGATATCGCCGACGTGTCCGCCATCCACATCCACATGCAGGCCTGCGCGCAGGCCCTGCATCTGGCTGGCCACGCGTACGCCGTTGACCTGCGCCACGGCCGACTGCAGCGCCGCCAGCACCGCCAGTTCCGGGGTGCTGCCGATGCCGTCGGCCTCGCGCGCGACCTGGGTGGTGCCGCCGAAATCCGGCGTGCCACGCAGGGGCGCTGCTTCCACTGGCGCATTGCTGGCCAGTGCACTGGTTGCCTTGTCCTTGGCGGGCGCGGCGGCCGGGGTGTCCTGCTTGCCACAGGCTGCAAGCAGCGTGGCAGCCAGGCCCAGGCCGATCAAACGGTAGGTCATACGCATGGAGATTCGCCTCGGATCAGAGCGTGTCGAGCATCGAATCGGCGTTGGACGGCACCTTCACCTTGCTCTTCTTGGCGAAGGTCACGGCCGACTTGGTCGAACCGTACAGGCCCTGGATGAAGCCCGGCGATTCCTTGGCCACCCATGCACCTGCTGCCAGCTTGCGGCCGACGGTGGCCAGCTGGGTCGCGCCCAGGTTCTTCATGCCGGCGGTGAAGTTGCTGGCTTCGCCGCCCAGCTTCTGTGCTTCGGCCGCCGAGGACAGCAGCGAGACCAGGCCTTCGGCGTAGTGCTGCTTGGATTCAGCGTTCAGTTCCGGCTGTGCGGCCTGGCGCTCGTTGATCGCCGCCTGCGCAGCTTCACTGACCGACACCGACTTCTTCATCGCATCGACGCTGACCGAACCCGACGACAGCGCCTGGCGCTCGGCTTCCAGCAGCTGCACCTGCTCGGCCAGGCCGAAGGCGCGGGCAAACGAGGTCTGGGCCTGCAGCGAGTGCGACTGCGAGCTGACGAAACGACGCACCAGCGCTTCCTGCGCGGCTTCGTCCGGAGCGGCGGCGCTGGAGGCGCTGCTGCTGGAGGTGCCGGTAGCGGCGCCAGCCAGGTCCTTCAGCTTGCCCAGGCCAGCGTGGGCCGGCATCGACAGGGTGGCGGCAGCGATGGCCACGACAAGAGCGGTATTGCGGATCATGTGAGTGTCCTTTTGGGAGAGACGGCCGCAAAGCGGCACGTGGGAAATCGGTAACCCCAGGGCGATGTCGAGCGAGCTCGGCGCCCACCGGGGTGGCGGATCAACGAACCGCCTTGACGTTCAGTTCGTTGATCATCTGCTGGGCAGCCTTTTCAGCCGCCAGCTGCAGCGCGTTGGTACGGGCGACGGTTTCGTTCGGGCCGGTACCGGAGAACTGCACCGGGCCCACCGACGACACGGTGCGCGGGAAGCGACCGGTCACGTCCAGCACCTTGCCGGTGACCGTGACGAACACGCGGGTGTTGCCGCTGGCCGGGTCGCGGTCGCGCATGCCGACGTCGAGGGTGCCGACGGCGATGTACGGGATGTTGGCCGCGCGGATGCCGTTGGCGGTATCACGCAGGGTGGCCGGGGCCAGGTCGTTGCCGGTGCTGAAGTCCTTGCGGATACGCTCGATGCTGAGCAGACCGCGCGATTCGCCTTCCACGTATTCGGCTTCAACCACTTCGTAGCCGGCGGCGCTGAAGGCGCCGGTCATCGCGGTGTTCACTTCGGCGGCGTTGGCCACCTTCCAGCTGATGTTGTCGCTGCGCTGGGTGGTGCTGCCGCCGCTGGTGACCGACATCGAACCGTTCTGGTTGATGCTGCCGTTGGTGCTGACCGAGTTGCCGCGGAAGCTGTCGCCTTCACGGGTATTCTCGCTGTAGCTGCTGCTGGCGTCGACGCGGCGGTATTCCTTGTCCTGGAACGACTGCACGGTGTCCTGCGAGCGCGCCATGAACAGGAAGGTCAGCAGCGAACGCTGGGCGGCGGTGGCACCGGCCACGGCCGAGCCGGCATCCAGCTTGGTCTGCAGCAGCGTGGTGTTGATCTCGGCGCGGACGGTGACGGTGTAGGTCTTGGCCTTCTTGTCTTCGGTGTCCGACAGCTGCACGGCACTGAGCACGTAGCGGTCGATCTCGCCGATGAACTCGGCGCGACGCGCTTCGAACAGGCGCAGCTTGGCCGCACCGGTTTCGGCGATGTACGCCTCCAGTGCATTGACCTTGGCCTTGTTCAGGGCCTGGGCGCGGGTGTCGGCACTCAGGCGCAGGCCGTAGCTGGCCGAACCGGTACCGCGCGAACTGGCAGTCTGTGCAGCGACCGGCGAGGCCACCACCAGGGCGATGAGGATGAGCAGGATGGTACGCATCAACGACATGACTTGATCAACTCCTGGAGGGCTTGGGTCTGCTGCTGCAACGGGCGGCCGCCCGGCTTCTGTTCGTCCAGCCAGCCGCGCGAATCGGCGCGCTTGGCGGCGGCGCCGGCGAAGGCGTCGAAACCGGCCAGCAGGGTTTCGTAGCTGGCCGACCACTGGTCAACCTGCCACTGCGTGACCGGCACCACCTTGGTGGCGCCCTTGCGCAGCGGCTGTTCGAAATAGACCTTGCCGGAGAACGGCTCGGTCACCTTGGCGGTGAAGAACGCGCCGAACAGCATCGTCTTCATCGCCGGCGTTTCTTCGATCACGCCGTTCTTCAACGCATCCACCTGCAGGTTGATGACGTAGTCCGGCTCGGGGATCTTCAGCTGGTAGACCTTGCCGTCGGCAAAGCGCGCCGCCATCGCACCACCGATCGCCTGGCCCGAGGCCGGCGGCAGCAGGCCGACACCGGTATTGGACGACAGCGTCTTGGACAGCTCATGGGCCAGCGTGGCGCGCAGCGGGGCATCCCACTTCGGGTCGGGCAGCTTGGCGCGGACCGCGTCGGACAGGGTCACGCCACCAACCTGCAGGCGACGCACGGCGGCATCGGGCAGCCTGGCCTGGGCGAGGCTGGCAGCCAGCACCTGCGACAGGCTGGTATCGGCGCTGCCATACAGGAGATCGGCGACGATCGCGTCGATATCGTCGTTGTCCGGCCGGTAATCCTGCACGTCGATGCGCTGCAGGGTAAGCGGATAGGACGCGATCACCTGGCGCTCGCGGAAATCGAAGAACAGCGCCTGCAGCGCCACTTCCACCAGCACCTTGTACTGGTCGCCGATCGGCTCGACCGAGACCAGTTCGCGGTCCAGTGCCGCGGCCAGCACTGTCGCACTGGTGGTGCCGTCGAGCATCGCCACCGGCTGGTCTATAAGTTCCAGATTGGCCGGCGGGCGACGCTTGAGCCCCTGCCCCAGGGTCTGGTTGAGCGGGATCAAGCCACGCTTTTCCAGCACGGCGTGCGCATGCGGCGTGGTCGCCTGCACGGCAGCGGCATCAGCGGTATAGGCAAAACCGGCCCAATAGGCCTGCTGTGATTTGTCTGCCGCCTGTACGGCCATCGGCCATACGGCCAGGCACAGGGCACAGGCAAGCAGGCGCGCAAAAGCGCGCGATGCGCTCTTCGTCCTTGAATACATCCAACCGCTCCTCGGTCAATACGCATGGAAAGTGGACGCTGACGCGTCCGCTGGGCGCGAAACATAACGGCTCGCGGGCCCGCCGACAAGTGCTGCCTTCGTCGAGGTCACTCCGTGGGAGGCAGGCCGGCCCGTTGCCGCAGCAGGCCCCGCTCTGCCTGGTTCTGGCTGAGTCTGGCGGCTTCCGCAAAAGCGTGACGTGCGTCCAGGTCGCGCCCCAGCGCCTGTAGTAACTCCCCGCGCACCACCTGCAGCGGCGCGTACTCACGCAGTCGCGCGTCCACCAGCAACGGCTGCAGCTGCGCCCACGCCGCGAAGGCACCGTCACTGCGCAGCACCGCCACGACCCGGTTCAATGCAACAATCGGCGAGGGCTGCACCTGCAGCAGCTGCGTATAGAGCGCTGCGATGCGCGGCCAGTCGGTATCCCCGGGGCGGCGCGCCGCTGCATGGCACGCTGCGATACGCGCCTGCAGTACATAGGGATCATCAGCGCCACCGGCGGCCAGCGCGCGCGCCAGCACCTGCTGCCCGCGTTCAATCTGCAGCCAGTCCCAGCGCGCGCGGTACTGCTGGTCCAGCAGTACCGGCACGCCCTGCGCATCGGTCCGTGCTGCGGCACGCGAGGCCTGCAGCTCCATCAGCGCCAGCAGGCCCAGCACCGGCGGCACCGGCAGCCGATGCGCCAGAATGCGCGAAAGCCGCAGTGCCTCCTCGCACAGCGCCGGACGCATCCAGTCGTCACCGGCACTGGCCGCATAGCCTTCGTTGAACACCAGGTAGATCGCTTCCAGCACCGAACCAAGCCGCTCGGGCATCGCGTCAGCACGCGGGACCTCGTAGGGCACCTGCTTCTGCGCCAAGGTGCGCTTGGCGCGCACGATGCGCTGGGCGATGGTCGGCTCGGGCTGCAGGAAGGCGCGCGCGATCTCGACAGTGGTCAGGCCACCCAGCAGGCGCAGGGTCAATGCCACCCGTGCATCGGCCGGCAGCACCGGATGGCAGGCCACGAACATCAGCCGCAGCAGGTCGTCACCCAGATCATCTTCCAGCGCTTGACTGTCATCGGGCGCCGGCAGCGGCGCCGGATGCAGCTCCTCGCCCCACTGCGCATGCTGCTGCGCCACCCGCTGGTGCTGGCGCAGCACATCAATGGCACGGTTGCGCGCAGTGGTCATCAGCCAGGCTCCGGGATTGTCCGGGATGCCCTGCTCCGGCCAGCGCTCCAGCGCGGCCAGCCAGGTGTCCTGGGCCAGCTCCTCGGCGCGGCCGACATCGCCCCCGAGCAGCCGCGCCAGGCGCGCGATCAACACCGGCGACTCCATCCGCCAGAGGGTTTCCAGACGCTGCGTCAGTGCGGGCTCGAGCATGCGCCGATCACAGCACGCACGCCCGGCCCGCACAAGCGCCGCAGCTCACGCTTCAACTATCGGCTTGAAGCCGCCCCAGAACATGCGTTTGGTGTCGAACGGCATGTCCTTCGGGCCCAGTGACGCCAGCCGCGGGTCCGCCATTACTTTCGCGTTGATACGGTCGCGCGCCGCGCGCGAACGGAACACCACGAAGGCGACGATCACCGTTTCGCCCGGTTTGGCCTTGACCGCACGCGGAAACGACGTGCTCTTTCCCGGTTCCACATCGTCAGCCACGCATTCCATGTACTGCAGCGCGCCATGGTCCTTCCACACCGCACCGGCCTTGCGGGCAAGGCGGCGGTAGGCCGCCACCTTGTCCTGGGGGCACGGCAGCACGTAAGCATCCACGTAAGCCATGAGGATTCTCCCTGCGGCGGCCGTCAGCCCGGCTCGCCGTCCATGTGTGCGATTTCCCAGAGATGGCCATCCAGATCCTGGAAGCCGCGCTGGTACATGAAGCCCAGGTCGCGCGCCGGCTGCGGTTCGCTGCCGCCGGCGGCCAGTGCCTTGTCCACCAACTCGTCAACTGCCTTGCGACTGGGTGCCGAGAGTGCGTTGATCACTTCCGTGTGGGTGTGCGCATCGGCAATCGGCTTGTTGGTGAACTGCTGGAAAAAAGGTTGGGTCAGCAGCATCACGTAGATGCTCTCGCTGATGACCATGCCTGCCGCGTCATCGTTGGTGTAAGTTGGATTGAAGCTGTAGCCCAGCGCGGTGAAGAAGGCCTTGGATTTCTCCAGGTCCTTCACCGGAAGATTGACGAAGATCATCTGCGGTTGCGGTGCACTCATCGGTGAAGCTCCTTGTGGATGAAAAGAAGAGGGATCAGGGCTGCTTCATGCAGTTGACCATCCACGGCTTGCCGTAGCGGTCGATCAACATGCCCCAGCGGTGCGCCCAGAACGTTTCGGCGATCGGCATCTGTACCTGGCCACCTTCGGCCAGCGCCGCGAACACGCGTTCGGCTTCTTCGATGCTGTCGACGTCGACATTGATGGTGGTCGAACCACCCTCGCCACCACCGGGACCGTCGGCCGCCATCACGATGGCACTGCCGATTTCCAGCTGGCTGTGCGCGACGTGGTCCAGGGTTTCCGGCGGCATCTCGTTGCAGCCTGGCGAACCATCGGAGGGCGGCATGTCGCGGTATTTCATTTCCGAAGTGACCTGGCCACCGAGTGCCTTGGCATAGAACGCCATCGCCTCATGGGCCTGGCCACTGAAGCCGAGGAAGGGAATCAATTTCATGGCAATGCTCCGTCGTGGATTTCAGGGTGGTAGCGCCGGGCCATGCCCGGCGGCGGAATTGAATCGGGTCAACCTTCCAGCTGTGCACGCAGACGCTGTTCCTGCTGCTGTAATTCGGGGGTGAAGGCTTCGCCGAAGTCTTCAGCGGAGATCAAGGGACGCAGTTCGAGGGTGCCGCCACTGCCGAACGGCGCACGGCTGGCCCACTCGACGGCCTCGTCCAGCGAGCGCACGTCCCACAGCCAGAAGCCGGCGATCTGGTCGCCGGCGGGGCCAAACGGACCGGCCTCGACCTTGGGCGCGCCACTGCCGAAATGAATGCGACGTCCGCGCTGGGTGGCATGCAGGCCTTCACCGGCCAGCATGATGCCGGCGGCCACGAGTTGTTCGTTGAAGGCGCCCATTTCGGACAATTCCTGTTCGCTGGGCATGCGGCCGGCTTCGGAGTCGGCGTTGGCCTTCACGATCACCATCACTTTCATTGCGGTCTCCCGTGGGGACGCGTGGTGCGTGCCCTTCACTGGGTACAACGAACCAGGGGGCGGGGAATCGACACGTCTTCTGAAAATTATTTCTTCCGCGGAAAGCACGCCTTCGGCGGAGGTCAGCGAACGGCGGAGCCCCTCCGTGGTGGGGGTGGGTTGGTCGCTGAAAAGCTCGGGTTCATGGGTTTGGCCGGGTGGGTAGGCGGGTCGGGGGACGCCGTAAACCCGTCCCTGAAGTGACCCCCGGGAGTTGGACGCTAGATCCAACCCCGAGGGATACATGAACAAATACGACGCGCGTTTCAAACTGCAGGTCGCCAAAGAGGCCTGCAAGACCTCCACATCGGTCAAAGCCATTGCCCGTCGCCACGGCCTGGAGTTCTCCACGGTCAGGCGCTGGG
>NZ_JAWIRR010000036.1:0-45885 GCF_036320065.1 Stenotrophomonas sp. SMYL8 | reverse complement strand
CAACCTTGGTTGGCGTGCGCCGCCGCGCCATCCACGCATGGCGTGGATCTACCCACCACCGTGGTAGTGCCGGCCGCGGGCCGGCAACCCAATGCATCGCGTCATCCACGCATGGCGTGGATCTACCCACCAACGCGGTAGTGCCGGCCGCTGGCCGGCAACCTCATGCATCGCGGCATCCACGCATGGAGTGGATCTACCCACCAACGCGGTAGTGCCGGCCGCTGGCCGGCAACCTCATGCATCACGTCATCCACGCATGTCGTGGATCCACCCACCAACGTGGTAGTGCCGGCCGCTGGCCGGCAACCTCATGCATCGCGCCATCCACGCATGGCGTGGATCTACCCACCAACGTGGTAGTGCCGGCCGCTGGCCGGCAACCCCCATGCATCGCGTCATCCACGCATGGCGTGGATCTACCCACCAACGTGGTAGTGCCGGCCGCTGGCCGGCAACCTCATGCATCGCGGCATCCACGCATGGCGTGGATCTACCCACCAACGTGGTAGTGCCGGCCGCTGGCCGGCAACCCCCATGCATCGCTTCATCCACGCATGGCGTGGATCTACCTCAATCCTTGGTAACGCGATTGATCTCGGCCAGGCTGGTCACACCCGCTGCCGCCTTCTTCAACGCCGACTGCCGCAGGTCATTCACCCCGATCTGCTGCGCCGCCTCGGCAATCTGCAGTGCGTTGCCGCCGGCCAGCACGATCGTGGCGATCTCATCGGTCATCGGCATCACCTGGTAGATACCGGTTCGGCCCTTGTAGCCCTCGGTGCACTCATCGCAGCCCACCGCCTCGTACAACTGGATACCCGCATCCAGCTGCGCCTGGGTGAAGCCCTCGGCCAGCAGCGCGTGCTCCGGCAGGTTGGCCGGTCGCTTGCAGTTGCCGCACAACCGGCGTGCCAGGCGCTGGGCGATCACCAGCGTCACCGAGCTGGTGATGTTGTATGGGGCGATACCCATGTTCATCAGACGCGCGATGGTCTGCGGCGCATCGTTGGTATGCAGCGTGGACAGCACCATGTGGCCGGTCTGCGCCGCCTTGATCGCAATCTCGGCCGTCTCCAGGTCGCGGATTTCGCCGACCATGATGATGTCCGGATCCTGTCGCAGGAACGAGCGCAGCGCCGCAGCGAAGGTCATGCCGCGCTTGTTGTTCTGCTGCACCTGGTTGACGCCGGGCAAGCGAATTTCCACCGGGTCTTCGGCGGTGGAGATGTTGCGCGTCTCATCGTTGAGGATGCCCAGCGCGGTATACAGCGACACCGTCTTGCCGGAGCCGGTTGGGCCGGTCACCAGCACCATGCCGTACGGCTTGTGGATGGCGTCGTGGAACAGCTTCTGCTGGTCCGGCTCGTAGCCCAGCTTGTCGATGCCCAGCTTGGCCGCGCTGCCATCCAGGATACGCAGAACCACCTTTTCACCGAACAGGGTCGGCAGCGTGCTCACGCGGAAGTCGATCTGCTTGGACTTGGACAGGTTCAGCTTGATGCGCCCGTCCTGTGGCACCCGCTTCTCAGCGATGTCCAGCTGCGCCATCACCTTCAGGCGCGCGGCGATGCGCTGGTTCAACTTCACCGGCGCCCGCGCCACCATCTTCAGCAGACCGTCGATGCGCAGGCGCACGCGGTAATCGTCTTCGTAGGGCTCGAAGTGGATGTCCGATGCGCCCTTGCGGATGGCATCGACCAGCACCTTGTTGACGAACTTCACCACCGGGGTGTCGTCGCCCTTGGCATCGATGCCGGAGTCGCCCCCTGCGTTGTCTTCGTCGCCGCTGGATATATCCAGGTTAGCGAGCCCTTCATCGTCCCCACCCAGCGAGTCGCCCAGGCTGTCATGGCTGGTATGCCACTGCTCCAGGGTGCGTCGGATCTGGTCTTCGTCGACCAGGATCGGCTCCACCACAAGATTGGTGTGGAACTTGATTTCATCCAGCGAGTGGGTCGGATTGCTGGTGCCGACGAACAGCTTGCCACCCCGTTTGAATAGCGGTAGCACGTTGTGTTTGCGCAGCAGCTCCTCGCTCACCAGATTCATCGCGTTCTGACTGGCGTCGAAGGTGGACACGTCGAACAGCGGCATGCCGAACTCGACCGCGTTGGCGGCAGCGAGCTGCGCGGCATTGACCAGCTTGTTCTGCGCGAACCACGTTGGCAGTGGCTGGCGGGCAGCGGCGGCCTTGGCCATCGCGTCGCGGGCGGAGGCCTCGTCCAGCGCTCCATCCTGGACCAGGCGGCGGGCCAGCCCGGTGATGCCAACCAGGTTGGCGGTGGTGACTGCGTTCATGGCGGCGACTCAATCAGGACAGACTTAGGGTAGCAACAAGCCAGCTCCAAGGAATAAACAAAAAATGCCCGCGATGACATCGCGGGCATTTTTTTCAAGAACTAAACCAACCTACCTGCCGGAACAGGGGCGGGAACTTAGTTCAGCGCTTCACAGGGCTTGTCCTTGTAGGCCGTGACACTAGACTTAGTAACCGTGCAGACCCAGGTGATCTCGTCAACGCCGTTGGCCGGAATGGTCGGAACAATGGACACAGTCGCACTATTGTCCTTCGAGCTCCCTGCAAGCGCACCAGTACCGGCATTGCAGTTGGCATTGGTAGCCACGTCGCTGCACAACGGACGCTCGGAGCTGTGATTCTCAGCAACCTTGATCTTTTCGCCAGCCACCGAGCCGATAGCCTGCGTGATCTTGGCGCGTGCGGTGTAGTTGCGATACTGCGGCAGCGCGATGGCGGCCAGAATCGCAATGATCGCAACAACGATCATCAGTTCGATAAGGGTGAAGCCCTTCTGGTTCTTCATTTGATACATCCCCAAGATAAGTGGTGGTTGAGTCAGCGCACAGGATCGGGCCGGCCATCGACCGGTTGAGCGGGTCCTGCACCCTGCGGGTGGATCAACGCAGGTTGCGTGCCAACCCCGGCACGCCTCCCCCTGGATTTCCCCGCGCCCATGATGGCAGCAATTTCGCGGATGGGAACCCCCGGCATGCGAATCTGCGATGGACGCGGCAATGTGACGCAGTGCGTCACCTTTGGTCGGCACCCGGCACGAAATCGCACGCTGGGCCGCCTACCAACTGCCCATCCGGCCTTGAACCCGCTACCATCAATGGCTAGTTACCCGCCTGGGGATGGCGGGTCTTGGGGAGCCAACATGTCTGTCAGTCGCAGTGCGATCAAGAAGGAGCCCGTGGCCCGCGCCACGATGGAACTGCAGCCGTTTGTCTGGGAGGGGACCGACAAGCGGGGCGTGAAGATGAAGGGCGAGCAATTGGCCAAGAATGCCAATCTGCTCAGGGCCGAATTACGCCGGCAGGGCATCAATCCCGGCCAGGTGAAACCGAAGCCTAAACCGCTGTTCGGCGCGGCCGGCAAGGCGATCAGCACCAAGGACATCGCCTTCTTCAGCCGGCAGATGGCCACGATGATGAAATCCGGTGTGCCGATCGTCTCGGCGCTGGAGATCATCGGCAGCGGGCACAAGAACCCGCGCATGAAGAAGATGGTCGATGGCGTGCGCACCGACATCGAGGGCGGCTCATCGCTGCACGAGGCGATCAGCAAGCACCCGGTGCAGTTCGATGAGCTGTATCGCAACCTGGTGCGGGCAGGTGAAGGCGCCGGCGTACTGGAGACCGTGCTGGACACGGTGGCCAACTACAAGGAGAACATCGAAGCGCTGAAGGGCAAGATCAAGAAGGCCCTGTTCTACCCGGCAATGGTCATCGCTGTGGCGCTGCTGGTCAGCGCGATCCTGCTGATCTTCGTGGTGCCGCAGTTCGAAGACGTGTTCAAGAGTTTCGGCGCCGACCTGCCGGCTTTCACCCAGATCATCGTGTCCTGCTCGCGTTTCATGGTCTCGTGGTGGTGGCTGATTGCGATCATTGTTGTCGGCAGCATCGTCGGCTTCGTGACGGCCTACAAGCGCTCACCAGCCATGCAGCACAAAATGGATCGGCTGATACTGAAGGTGCCGGTAATCGGCCAGATCATGCACAACAGCTCGATTGCCCGCTTCGCGCGGACCACCGCCGTGACCTTCAAGGCTGGCGTCCCGCTGGTGGAGGCCCTGGGCATCGTGGCTGGCGCGACCGGCAATAAGGTCTATGAAGAGGCTGTGCTGCGGATGCGGGACGACGTCTCGGTGGGCTACCCGGTCAACATGGCCATGAAGCAGACCAACCTGTTCCCGCACATGGTCATCCAGATGACCGGCATCGGCGAAGAGGCGGGCGCGTTGGATACCATGCTGTTCAAGGTTGCCGAGTATTATGAGCAGGAGGTCAACAATGCCGTTGACGCCTTGAGCAGCCTGCTCGAACCGATGATCATGGTGTTCATTGGTGTGGTCGTGGGCGGCATGGTCGTCGGCATGTACCTGCCGATCTTCAAGCTCGCTTCTGTCGTCGGATAAAACATACATGGCATTTCTCGACCAGCACCCCGGCCTCGGCTACCCCGCCGCGGCCGCCCTGGGACTGCTGCTGGGCAGTTTCCTGAACGTGGTCATCCTGCGGCTGCCCAAGCGGCTGGAGTGGCAGTGGAAGCGCGATGCGCGCGAGGTCCTGGAGGAACCGGACTTCTATGAACCACCCCCACCGGGGATCGTGGTCGAGCCGTCGCACTGCCCGCACTGCAAGCACAAGCTGAGCTGGTACGAGAACATCCCGCTGTTCAGCTGGATCATCCAGGGCGGCAAGTGCCGCCACTGCAAGGCGCCGATCTCGCTGCAGTACCCGCTGGTGGAGGCGCTGACCTCGGTGCTGGTGCTGGCCTGCGTCTGGCAATTCGGCTTCGGCTGGCAGGGCTTCGGCGCCATCGTGCTGACCTGCTTCCTGATCGCCCTGTCCGGTATCGACCTGCGAACGCAGCTGCTGCCCGACCAGTTGACCCTGCCGTTGATGTGGCTGGGGCTGATAGGCAGCATCGACAATCTGTACATGCCGGCCAAGCCCGCCCTGGTGGGCGCGGCGGTGGGTTACCTGTCGCTGTGGACGGTCTGGTGGCTGTTCAAGCAGCTGACCGGCAAGGAAGGCATGGGCCACGGCGACTTCAAGCTGCTGGCGGCACTGGGCGCCTGGTGTGGTCTGAAGGGCATCCTGCCGATCATCCTGCTGTCGTCGGTGCTGGGCGCCATCATCGGCTCGATCTGGCTGTACAGCCGCGGCCGTGACCGCGCCACGCCCATCCCGTTCGGGCCGTACCTGGCCATCGCCGGCTGGCTGTACTTCATGTGGGGTGCGCCACTGGTGGAGCAGTACCTGGTGATGAGCGGGCTGCGCTGAGGGGAGTCCCCATGAGCCGCTATGTGGTTGGCCTGACCGGTGGCATCGCCTCGGGCAAGAGTGAGGTGACCCGGCGCTTCGAGGCGCTGGGGATCGTGGTGGCCGACGCTGATCTGGCCGCACGGGCCGTGGTGGCTGCCGGCAGCCCGGCGCTGGCCCGTATCGCCGAGCGTTTCGGCGCCGACATGCTGCTGGCCGATGGCAGCCTGGACCGGGGGCGCCTGCGCGCCCACGTGTTTGCCGACCCGGCCGAGCGGACGGCGCTGGAAGCCATCACCCACCCCGCCATCCGTCGGCTGATGCAGCAGCAGTGCGAGCAGGCTGAGAGCCCCTATGCGATTGCCGCGATTCCGCTGCTGACCGAGGTGGGTGGGCGGAAAGCCTACCCGTGGCTGGACCGGGTGTTGCTGGTGGATGCGCCCGAAGCCGTGCAGCATGCGCGGCTGATGCAGCGCGATGGCATTGATGCCGTGCTGGCCGACCGGATGATTGCTGCGCAGGCCAGCCGCGCACAGCGGATGGCGCTGGCCGATGACGTGGTGGTCAATGATGGGCAGCCGGAGGACCTGCAGGTGCAGGTGGAACAGCTGCATGCGCGGTATCTGGGGTTGGCCGGGGGGTGAGGCCTGGTTGCCGGCCAGCGGCCGGCACTACCGAAGTGCATCCACGCATGGCGTGGATCTACACGCGCGGGGCGCGGCAGCGATCACGGTGGCGGCACAAGCGGCACAGGGCGCGATGCAGGGTCGGCGGGGTTCGTGCCGACCAAGGTCGGCACCCACCAAAGCAGGGGCCCTTACAACGGCTTCGGCGAGAACGTCAGGGTGGCGATCACGCCTCGCTGGCCGCCGGGGCGCACGCTTACCTGCCAGCCGTACAGGTCGCACAGGCGGCTGACGATCGACAGGCCGATGCCGCCGCCCTGCGAGTGGCCGGCATGCGTGCCGCGGTAGCCACGCTGGAACAGCTTGGCCGCGTCTTCCTCGCTCAGGCCCGGGCCACTGTCGGTTACCGACACCGAGTTGGTGCCGACGAACACGCGCACCTCGCCGTCCTGCGAGTACTTCACCGCGTTGCCGATCAGGTTGCCCAGTGCCACCGACAAGGCGGCTTCGGGTGCGTCGATGACCAGGTTGCGCTCGCCTTCCAGCAGCAGCTCCAGCGGCTTGCCGCCCAGCTGCGCGCGATGCGCGTCCAGCAGCTGCTCGGCCACGCGGGCCACATTGCTGGTGCCCTGCCCGCGCTCGTTGCGCGACAGCAGCAACAGCGCGCCGATCAGATCACTGCACTGCTGTTCGGCGCGCTGGATGCGCTGCAGGCGCTGCAGCACCTTTTCGTCCAGGCCGGGCCGGGTCAGCAACAGTTCGGTAGCGCCACGGATCACCGCCAGCGGCGTGCGCAGTTCGTGGCTGACGTCGGCGTTGAACTCACGGTCGCGCTGCACCACTTCGGTCAGCCGCGAGGAATAGTCGTCCAGCGCCTGTGCCAGCTGCCCCACTTCGTCGTCGGGGAAGCGTGGCGCCAGGGGTTCGGGGTCACTGGTGCCGCCGCGATAGGCACGTAGCCGCGCGGCCAGATCCGACACCGGCTTCATCACCTTCGAGGCCGACCACCAGCCCAGCACCAGCGACAGCACGCTGAACACCAGCACCGACAGCACCAGCGCGCGGTTGAGCTGCTTGCCGCCGCGCACGCTGTCGGTCATGTCATAGGCGAGGAAGAACCAGGCGTCGGGCGTCTTGCGCACGGCCAGCTTGTAGGAGTACGGCTCGCCGTGCTCATCGCCGCTGACGCTGTGGATGCCATCGGAGAAGCCCGCCCACTGCGCGCGCTCTTCGCGCACCCGGTCGAACTTGTCCTTCGAATAGGCATAGGCCTTGATCTGCAGCACCGGTGCGTCCGGGTTATGCCCGGGGTGCTCGTAATAGCGGCGCGCATACTCGTCGATGTTGCGGTTCATCAGCTCTTCCACCAGCTGGTTTTCCACGCGCAGGCGGGCCCAGTTGGTGGCGAACGCGAACAGTGTCGTCAGGCAGAAGCCCAACAACACGAACGAAACGATGATGCGGCTGCGCAGGCGCCGCCGATAAGGCGTGCGCCGGCGCTCCCCCTTGGTTGCCACCGAATCAGGCTTCCGGGGTGGCGATGCGGTATCCGATGCCATGGCGGGTCTGGATCAGCGGCACTTCAAACGGCTTGTCGACCACCGCACGCAGGCCATGGATGTGCACGCGCAGGGAATCCGAATCGGGCAGTTCTTCACCCCACACACGGGTTTCCAGCTCCTGGCGGGTCACTACGGCCGGGGCCGCTTCCATCAGCGCCTGCAGGATCTTCAGTGCGGTCGGGTTGAGCTGCAGCAGCTTGCCCTGGCGGCGCACTTCCAGCGTATCCAGGTTGTATTCCAGATCGCCGGTTTCCAGCACGCGGGTCTGCACGCCCTTGCCGCGTCGCGACAGGGCGTTCAGACGCACTTCCACTTCCTGCAGCGCGAACGGCTTGATCAGGTAGTCGTCCGCGCCGGAATCGAAGCCGGCCAGCTTGTTGTCCAGCGAATCGCGGGCGGTGAGCATCAGTACCGGGGTCTGCTTGCGCGCTTCATTGCGTAACTTGCGGCAGACCTCGATGCCGTCCATGCCTGGCAGATTGAGATCCAGCACGATCGCGTCGAACTCGTGCACCACGGCCAGGTGCAGACCGGTAACCCCGTCAGCCGCGAAGTCCACGGTGTGGCCCCGGTCCTCCAGGTAGTCGCCCAGGTTGGCCGCAATGTCGCTGTTGTCTTCGATTACCAGGATTCTCACTGTCACCTCTAATTTACGAATTTGCCGATGCGCTGGGCCTGGCCCATATCACGCTGTGCCTTGTCCTTCCGCCGGGCGCGCTCGGCAACGGTAGTGCACTGCGTCGTGGACCGGTTCGAACCCGTGGCCTTTTCACGTTGGCATATTAGACGACTATCTTCACGTGCCTGTGTCAAAACCGTGTTCACGATCTGCTGGTCGTTGAAGACATCGGTTCGTACCTGTTCAGGCATGGAATCGCGGTCAGGATGCTGCTCGACGGCCGTGCGCATGCGCACCAGCGCCTCGCGTACGCGGCTGCGGTCGGTCTGCTTCAGTTCGCTGTAGGTCTCGCCATCGTTGAGTTCGATTTCGATGCGCTCGATCTGCTGCTGCAGCGGCTTGCCGGGGATAAAGACCTCACCGGACTGGTTCGATGCAGAGGCGGCGGTGGCCAGGGTCAGGCCCGAGATCAGGACCGCCGACATCAGGAGGGACTTCATGACAAACGAATCCTTGTTTGAGTTGAGTGTTGACTGTATTCGCACCACCTTCACGCCAGCAAGTGCCATGCGCAGGGGCATCGGACGGCCTAGTGGTTGGTGGCGGGGTTGAAGTTGTTGAAGGTGCGCTGGTCGTTGAGCAGTGCCTTGCCCTTTTCCTCGATCCGGCGGCGCTCGGCCACGGTCAGGCAGCCGCTTTTAGGCATGTTGCTGCCGGTGGTGCGGGTGTGCTGGCAGATCTGGCGGCTGTCCTCGTGGGCGCGGACAAGAACGGTATTGATACGCTCCTGGTCGTTGAACACCTCCGCCTGGACCTGCGGCGGGAGCTCCTGAAGCGTGCGGTGGTCGCCCATGCGCTGGGTGATGCGCGCCAGTGCCTGCTGCACCTGGGCGCGGTCATCGGCGGAAATCTCGCTGTACTCGCCGTCATCGAGGGCCTTCTCAACCCGCCGGACCTGCTCGGCCACCGGGGCCTGCCCATCCATCTGTATGGCGGTCTTCTCCGGCTTGGCGGAGACAGCACCAGACAGCCCCAGCAACAACGCGATCATCGTGATGCGGTACATCGCCAGCCTCCGGATCCATCCAGGAACGATGGGCGCCACTCTACGGCCGTCACGCTGCCTCCACAAGGGACTTCCGGCGGCATAAAAAAGACCCAGACGGTGCCCCGCCTGGGTCTGAAGTCGTATCCCGATACCGATCCTGCTGAGAGGCAGAGCTGCGGTTCGCTGAAGGCTACGCCGGCGCCGATTAAAGGCGCGTTAAAGCTGGCCCCATTTGCCCATGAGAATTTCAAGCCATTGATTAATCAAGGTTTTTTTAACTTCTCGACATGCTCGATGATACGCGTGGCCACATCCACCCCGCAGGCGGCTTCGATGCCCTCCAGCCCTGGCGTGGAGTTGACCTCCAGCACCAGCGGCCCACGCGCGGAGCGGATCAGGTCCACGCCACAGACCGACAGGCCCAGCGCCTTGGCCGAACGCACCGCCACCTGCTGTTCGGCGCGGCTGGCCTTGGCCGCCACCGCGGTGCCGCCGGCATGCAGGTTGGAGCGGAAGTCACCCTCCGGCGCCTGGCGCTGCATCGACGCCACCACCTGGTCACCGACCACGAAGCAGCGCAGGTCGGCGCCCTTGGCTTCCCCGATGAACTCCTGCATCAGGAAGTTGGCGTACAGGCCCCGCAGGGCCTCGACGATGCCACGCGAAGCGCTGGCCTTCTCGGTGAGGATCACGCCCCGTCCCTGGGTGCCCTCGTTGAGTTTCACCACGTGCGGCGGCGGACCGAGCATCGACAGCAGGTCGACGGTGTCATCGGGGTTGTCGCCGAACACG
The DNA here is from genome assembly GCF_036320065.1 of Stenotrophomonas sp. SMYL8. Classification (NCBI taxonomy): domain Bacteria; kingdom Pseudomonadati; phylum Pseudomonadota; class Gammaproteobacteria; order Lysobacterales; family Lysobacteraceae; genus Stenotrophomonas; species Stenotrophomonas sp. SMYL8. Next base: position 35,949 of record NZ_JAWIRR010000036.1, on the reverse strand, counting down.
GTGACCGGCATGTCGATGCCCTTGGCTGCCAGCAGCTGGTGCGCGCGCAGCTTGTCGCGCGAACGCAGGATCGCATCGGACGGGTTGGGAGTGCGCGCACCCATCAGCTCGAACTGGCGCAGCACGGCGGTGCCATAGCGGGTGATCGAGGCGCCGATGCGCGGGATGACCATGTCCACGCCGGTCATCGGCCGGCCCTTGTAGTGCATCGAAAAACCATCGGCGGCGATGCGCATGTAGCAGCGCAGCGGGTCGAGGATGCGAACGGTGTGGCCGCGCGCGCGGGCCGCCTCGACCAGCCGGCGGGTGGAGTACAGGGAGCTGTTGCGGGACAGGATGGCGAGCTTCATCGCGGCAGGATCGGACGGCAGGCGCGCAGCATAGCGCGGGCGTGTGGCGGGCGGATGATGCCCTGCAGGCCGCCGCATCTGCGTGCCTGCCGGGGCTGTGCGAAGATGGCTGTTGCCGGCTACAGGACAGGACACGGCCGGCTTACACAACCCAAGGAGAACCACAGATGCGAATGGGAATTCCGCTGTTGTTGCTGTTTGGCCTGATGGGGAGCGCCGCACACGTACAGGCTGCGCCAACCCACGCAGTCTCCCGGCTCTACTTCGATGCCAACAACACCCTGATCGGCCAGGGCCTGCGCTACTGCACGGGCAAGACACAGCACCAGGGCGTTGCCTCACACGCCAATACCCGCTGGATCGATGTTTCCTACGCCTGCCAGGGCGACTCGACCGACGTTTCCTATGGCAGCTGGGTGCCTGCACAACTGCGGCAGGACTTCTGCACGCTGTATGACGCCTGCACGTCACTGATGCCGTGGCCGGAACCCGGCCTGCCCGGCACCCTCGGCAACGGCTTCTACTCAGACTGACAGCCGGTAGTCGCCGCACTGTCTCCGGCGATGGCAGCATCGTCGCCGGAGACCCCACCCACTACACCCCGGAGACTTCATGCCGTTGACGATCCTTCCGCGTTTCTCCGAAGTGGATGTACTCGGCCACGTCACCAACACCGCCCTGCCCGTCTGGTTCGAGGAAGGTCGCCAGGAGATCTTCCGTCATTTCAGCCGCGAGGCCAGCATGCGCGACCTGACGCTGATCCTGCGCCGCTACGAAATCGACTTCCTGCAGCAGATACAGCCGGGACACGAAGTGCGCATCGAGACCCGCATCGAAAACATCGGCCGCTCCTCGCTATCGATCGTGCAGCAGGCGTTCCAGTTCGAGGCCCTGGTGGCCAGCGGGCGCTGCGTGATGGTGCATTTCGACTACACAACCAACGCCTCGCGCGCCATCGATGCAGAGCAGCGCCGGGCATTGTCAGGGCTGTTTACCGAGGAGTATGCGCAACAGGTGCAGGCGGCAGACGCATGAGCCATACGGAAGGCCGGTCATCCGCACCCGGTACTGCCCGCAGCCCATTTCTTCAGCTTTTCCAGCGCTTTCCCGGCCTGCATCGACGACGCATGCCGGAACCTCCCTGCTTGATTCGACGCAGTCTAACCTGTGACTGAGGGCCGCTGATCCGCGCGGGGCAGGCGCAGCGAGAAGCCCCCATCGCGGACACGCACGGCCAATGCGGTTTCCCGCCATTCCACAGGCAGCGCCAATGCCGTGTGTGGCGTGGGGACGCGTGTGATCGCCTCGAACGTCCAGTGTTCCTCATAGGCTTCGCAGCGAAGCGTTCCGTCATCGCCGACCGCGATCACATCGATCCAGGCCCCACTCCGGGTCTTGCCAGTGCCGCCCATCGCACGGCGGCCAATGGCCTGCCAACGCCCCTGCCAGTGAACGAGCCATACGCCCTCGATGGGACGCAGATCCCCATCAAGCACGCTGCCCGCCACCACCACGCATCGTCCGGACGGGCTGGCAATGACCGTCTCCAGATCGCAGACGTGACGGTCACTGGGCTCGCCATCAAGACAGAGCGCGTACGGGCAGATGCGCGCGAACAAGGTCGGATGCGCAGTCAGGCGCAGGTCGTCGGGAAGCAGCGGGATGACCTGCAGCACCCGGGCATCAGGCAGGACATGCCGCAACACCTGCGGCACCCCGGCGGCCAGCGCCGGATGCTCCTGTTCCAGCCATAGACCCCGGCAGGGGCGCAGCGTGGTCGATCGACTGGGAATATCCCGCAACCACATCGCGGCTTCGGCATCCCCGCCAAGCTGCCGGCGCTCGTGCAGCTCCTGCCAGAACAGGCTGGGAACAATCGCCAGCAGGTGCATCACCCTCTTGTCCGCTTCGTCATAGACGATCACCGCTTCGCTGCGATCACTGTAGCCACTGGCCACACGCAGCGCACTACCCGCCAGCGCCAGCCACTCGCCGCTGGCATCGTGGCTGCCTGCGGTGGATACGCCCTCGACAATGGCGCCATCGCGCAGCATCAGGGTGCCGTAGGCCGGCCCGCCCATGCCCAGCTCGCCCCAATCCAACAGGACATCATGCGTGGGCGGCCGGGTGGCGAAGGGCAGCTTCGCCCGCGAGCGCAGCAGTGCGCCCCCTACAGCATCGCCGACCAGATCGAAGTGCTGCAGCACGCCGCCCAGGGCAAGGCATGCGGCCAGGCCAACGACCACGCCCCAAGGCGACCACCACACCACGCAGATCGCTACCCATATCAGGAACGGCAGCCACTGGGTGAAACGGCGGAGGGCGATTCGATCAACGGTCATGCAGGCTGGGTGGCGGCGACTGTGCACCATTCAAACCTTCAACGCTGTGCCAGGCAATGGGGTTCGAGCCGGCAATGCCGCTAGACTCTCGCTGATGATGGAATCGATGACTGCCGTGAATCGCCGGAATCTGCTGCAGGACATGCTGCCGCGATGGAGAGCACTGGCCAAGGCCCCGGGCCAGCCGCGCCGCACGCTTCGCCTGCCGGATTGGCAGGCGGACTGGAACGCAGGCATGGCCTTGCTTGCACGCCATGCGCGCAATGGCGGTGAATCTGTGGAGGAACCGCTGCAGGGACATGCGGCCCTGGAGCATGCCTACGGCTGGGAGACGGTTGCACAGACCGGCAGCAACCTGCTGCTGAAAGGCATCGACCGCGGCTTCGCCCCCACGGCGTTGCAGCAGATGCATGCCGACGTAGCAGATCTCTGGCTCGAGCATGCGCGTTTGCTGGCCCTTGCCCGGGACAGCCTGCAACAGCAAGGCCACGACATCGCGCTGGCTGCGTCGTTGCAATCGCGTACAACGCAGCACTACGAATACGCACTGCAGCTGTTGTCACTGGGCGTGCTGCTGGATGCGCAGGAACGCCTGCCGGCGCTGGTGGAGAAAGTGCTCTGTTTCGACACCGACCGCGTGCTGGACTACCTCAGCGCGCCGGCGCTGGGCCTGGTGGAAGCCAGTGATGAGGTCTTTCATCCGCGACCGTTCGCCGAGCTGTTCGCGCCGCTGCGCGACGGTGAAGCGTTCGACCCTTCACTGCTGGCCGGCTACCTGCAGGTGCAGTACCGCGACTTCTTCCTGCTGCCGCCAAAGGCTCAGAAGCGGACCCGGCGCCTGATCGGGCCGAACGCGTGGGGCTACTGGGCATTTGAAGTGGCTGCGCTGGTGGTGCTGTATGGCGGTGACGACGCCACGCTACGCACCTGCCCCCACTACCCTTCCGACCTGGTGGACTTCGCCCGGCGTTGAGTCAGGCACCTGGCAGGCCGGAAACACCGCCGAATCGATTCTCTTCCTCGTTGCCCGGCAGAAGCATGACCGGGAAGAGGACGAATACGCCCAACGGGATGAAGGCAATCACGACGTACCAGCCAGACTCGTCGATGTCGTGCAGTCGTCGAACGGCCAGGGCCAGCATCGGCGGAAGGAGGACGATGACCGCGCAGACCGTCATGACCCACCCCAGCGTCCGGAACGGCTCGAAGGCCTCCCCATCGAGCAGCACGGTGCCCGTCAGCCAGTATCCGCCGTCCATCAAGGTGTAGCCCACTGCCACCACAAGGGCAGCAGACAGGGAGTACGACCAGAACTCCTTCCGGTTGGATCGCCCTGAAAAATCAAAGCAACGCCTGAGGGGCAAAAGTGCGGGGATCATTCGCGCTCCGGGCAGCGGACGATGGGAGGCAAGGGTTAACGATCTTTTAGCATCCCCAAGCCCAGCACCAACTGAACCCCGCGGCCCGGCGGACCCAGCAGACAGCGGAGGTTGCAGGAGCCAGCGTCGACGATTCGAACGCGATTGCAATGCGCCTTGTAAACAAGTCACTTGGGCTGCGGTTCGGAGAAGCCACAGTCCAACGCATTGAAGAGAGCAATCAGGGCGCTGCAGCCACACGCTGGACTTCGGCGTGGTTCAGCGATTGCGCCGCGTTCGCTTGGGGTGAATCCCCTGGAGACATGGAGCGGGCGATGGGAATCGAACCCACGTCAGTAGCTTGGGAAGCTACAGCTCTACCATTGAGCTACGCCCGCATTGCGGGTGAAAGTCTATGCGGAGCGGCCGGTGTTGCGCAATGGTGGCCTGTGCATCCCGCCATTCAACGACGGGGTCGGAGCCCTTTCCTTGCGGAAGGGGCTCCGACCCCGTTCTGGATCAGAAGCTGCCACCCACGGTGGCGAAGATCGTCGCGTCACGGGCGCGCTTCTGCGCGGCCGTGGTGCTCAGGCCAACGTTGCCCTGCAGGCCGAACAGGTCCATGCGCGCACCCAGAACAGCGGTGGCGTAGTTCTTGTCGAAGTCCAGGCCCGGCACGCGGTAGCTGCCCAGTTCCGGCAGGGTCTGCAGCCACGCGCTGGCCTGCTTGGTGTCCTCGAATTCGTGGTCGTAGGTCACCTGCACGTACGGCTTGACGGTGCCGCCATCGAAGCGGGCCTGCCAGCCGATGCGGCCGACGGTCGAGTCGACGTTCTGGCGGTCGTAGCCCAGGGCGGTGGCCAGCGTGCCCGCAGCAGCGCTTTCGCTGTAACCGTCGATCTTGACCTTCTGCCAGATCACCGCAGCGATCGGGCCGTGGCGGAAGCCACCTTCGGTGCCGAACTCGTAACCGGCATTCAGTGCAGCGGTCAGGTTGCTGCCGTCCGGCGAGCCACCGTGTTCGCGGGTAGCCGGGCCCAGCTGGACCTTGCGGTTCACGTCATACGACAACCAGGTGTAGCTGACCTGGCCGTTGACCCAGACGCGGTCGCCATACCAGGCAGCGAACAGGCCGGCGGTGGTGTCCTTCTGGGTGAAGTCGCCACGGCTGTTGCCGAAGTCGGCACTCATGCGACCGAAGCCGGCGAAGCCGCCGACCACCACGCCGTTGCGTGCCCAGTCGACACCGAACAGGCCGGCCGGCGCCACGCCGTCGTACAGGTCGGCGTGGTCATAGCGCTGCAGGTCACCGCGCACGCCACCCCACCACGACAGGCCATCGGCCGGACGGGCGCCGAGGTGGTTGCTGACCTGGTCGGCACGCGAACGGCCGACGGTCTGTGCCGAGTGGCTCAGCACCTGCTGCAGGCGCGGAGCCTCCAGCACCGAGACGGCGTACTGGCCCAGCAGCTGGTGACCGGTAACGGTGGGATGCACGCCATCGGCGAACAGATAGGTCTGGTACGCATCGGGGCTGACGTAGGTGGTCGGGTTGCAGCCGATGATGCTGCCCGTGGTGTTGGCCGGGTTGATCTTGCAGGCGGTGCCGGTGACGTTGGTGAAACCGTACATGCCCGGGTTGGCGGTCACTTCACGCAGGATGCTGAAGGTATCGAGCGGAATGAACTCGATGCCCGCCTGCTTCAGGCCGCCATACAGCGCCTTGTTGTAGCCGACCGACATGGCGGTGGCGGCTGCTGCATTGGGGCCGCGGAACTGCGGGGTGATGCCCACGTCCGGCAGGTTCGGCACCAGCACGTACTGGGCACCGGCCTGCTTCAGGGCACCGACCAGCGCGATCTGGTCGGTGACCGCCGCGCCGATGATGCCCTGGACCTGGGCCGGCGGCGCACCCGCACCGGCAGCGCCGGCGGCGGCAAACAGGTCGTTTGCGCCACCCCAGACGGTATACAGGGCGTTACGGTCAGCCTTGCCGCCGTTTGCCGCCAGGTAGCGGGCCGCCTGCGACTTCAGAGACGGGATCGCGCCGAGGGCACCGCTGCCTTCGACCGACACGCGGGCGCCGCCGACAGCGTAGTTGTCGCCGTTCTGGCCGTTGCCGTTGGGGTCCTTGTTGAGGCCGTAGTAATTGGCGACCTGCTGCGACCACACCCAGCCCGGGTTGGTGGTGAACTGGCCGGAGAGCCCCTGCGTGGACTCGGGCAGCAGCGGGCGGAAGTAGCCGGCGTCGGTGAGGCTGTCACCGAAGAACACCGCCTTGGAGTACGGATTTTCGCCTGCCATGGCCGGCAGCGCGGCCAGTGCGATCGCAGCCGCCATGAGGGAGCGGATCGGGTGTTTGCTGAGCTGCATCTAGGAACTCCTGTGGGGTAAACAAGTTGGAATCCGGCGCACGTACGCCGGCGCACGGTCAATGGTTTCACCGCGCCGCCGTTTGCTCACGCTGCGCCGCCGCATGGATTGTCGCCTGACCACGCCGAAACCTGCTGTGCCGGAGCTGGCGCCCGGTTCAAATTACAAACGTTCCGATCCCGACGGGCTATCAGCGACAATGCAGGGATGAACATCCAGCTCAACGGCGAACCCCGCACCCTGCCCGCCTCGGCGACCCTCCACGACCTGCTTGAGGCCGAGCAGCTGCTGCAGCGCCGGGTGGCGGTGGAGGTCAACGGCGAGATCGTCAGCCGCAGCCGCCATGGCGAGCATGTCCTGGCCGAAGGCGACGTGGTGGAGATCGTGCACGCGCTGGGCGGGGGCTGAGGCCATCCCGGGTAGTGCCGGCCACTGGCCGGCAATCCGACGTTGTCAGGCACCCTGCATCTGCCGGCCAGCGGCCGGCACAAACCCTACCCATCCACGGCCTGCACGCCATTGCGTGATCCCATCTTCAGGCGGATAAGCGATAATCGCGCCATGAACGTTCATGTCTCCCCCGATTCGCTGGTGATCGCCGGCAAGACCTATGGCTCGCGGCTGCTCACCGGCACCGGCAAGTTCAAGGATCTGGAAGAAACCCGCCTGGCCACCGAGGCTGCAGGCGCCCAGATCGTCACCGTGGCCATCCGCCGCACCAACATCGGGCAGAACCCGGGCGAGCCGAACCTGCTCGACGTGCTGCCGCCGGAGCGCTACACCATCCTGCCCAACACCGCCGGCTGCTACACCGCCGAAGACGCGGTGCGCACCTGCCGGCTGGCGCGCGAACTGCTGGACGGCCACAACCTGACCAAGCTGGAAGTGCTGGGCGACCAGAAGTCGCTGTACCCGGACGTGGTGCAGACCCTCAAGGCCGCCGAACAGCTGGTCAAGGACGGCTTCGAGGTGATGGTCTACACCTCCGACGACCCGATCCTGGCCAAGCGCCTGGAAGAGATCGGCTGCGCTGCGGTGATGCCGCTGGCCGCGCCGATCGGTTCGGGCCTGGGCATCCAGAACAAGTACAACCTGCTGCAGATCATCGAAGACGCCAAGGTGCCGATCATCGTCGACGCCGGCGTGGGCACCGCGTCGGATGCGGCGATCGCGATGGAGCTGGGCTGCGACGGCGTGCTGATGAACACCGCCATTGCCGGTGCGCGCAGCCCGGTGCTGATGGCCAGTGCGATGCGCAAGGCGGTCGAGGCCGGCCGCGAGGCCTTCCTGGCCGGGCGCATCCCGCGCAAGCGCTACGCCAGCGCCTCCTCCCCGGTGGATGGGTTGATCGGCTGATGACCAATCCCTTCGACAGCGCCGGTTCCAAGGCCCCGCCCAAGCCCTTCACCGTGAGCGAGGGCCGCCGCGAGGTGCGCAGCTTCGTGTTGCGCCAGGGCCGCTTCACCCCCGCCCAGCAGCGCGCGTTCGACGAACGCTGGCCGCGCTTCGGCATCGACTACAACGGCCAGCCGCGTGATCTGGACGCCACCTTCGGCCGCCCGGCGCACAAGGTGCTGGAAATCGGCTTCGGCAACGGTGCCGCGCTGCGCTTCGCCGCCCAGCATGATCCGTCGCGTGACTACATCGGCATCGAAGTGCACGCGCCCGGCGTGGGCCGGCTGCTGAACGCGCTGGCCGACGACAACGCCGACCACGTGCGCCTGTACCACCACGATGCGGTGGAAGTACTGCAGAACGAGATCGCCGATGGCGCGCTGGATGAAGTGCGCATCTACTTCCCGGACCCGTGGCACAAGAAGCGCCACAACAAGCGCCGCCTGCTGCAGCCTGCATTTGCCGAGCTGCTGGTGCGCAAGCTGCGCCCGGGCGGCCGCCTGCACTGCGCCACCGACTGGGAAGACTACGCCGAGCAGATGTGGGACGTGCTCGACGCCACCGCTGGCCTGGTCAACCGCGCCGGCCCACGTGGCAGCGTGCCGCGCCCGGACTGGCGGCCGCAGACGCACTTCGAGACCCGCGGCCAGAAGCTCGGTCACGGCGTCTGGGACCTGCTGTACGACCGCACCTGACGATCGCCTGAGGACACCGCGCCCCACATGGATACCGCGCTGACGCTGACCAACGACATGAAGCTCGTGCTCGGGCTGGTCGGCTTCACGATGGCGATGTTCCTGTTCGAGCGCATCCGCGCCGACGTGGTCGCGCTGGTGGTCCTGGTGGTGCTCGGTGTCACCGGGCTGATCGCGCCGGAGGAAATCTTCGGCGGCTTCTCCGGTAACGCGGTGATGAGCATCATCGCCACCACCATCCTCGGTGCGGGCCTGGACCGCACCGGGGCGCTGAACCGGCTGGCCGCCTGGCTGTTGCGGCGCGGCCATGGTGTCGAGCAGCGGCTGCTGATGATGACCACGGCCATTGCCGGCCTGAATTCCTCTTTCATGCAGAACCCGTCGGTGATGGCGCTGTACCTGCCGGTCGCCTCGCGACTGGCAGCGCGCACCGGGTTGACCCTGCAGCGCCTGCTGCTGCCCATTTCGGCGGCAATCGTGATGGGTGGTGCGCTGACCATGGTCGGCAATTCACCGTTGATCCTGCTGAACGATCTGCTGGCCTCGGCCAACAACAACCTGCCTTCCGGCCTGGCCACGATCGAGCCGCTGCGCATGTTCGCGCCGCTGCCGATCGGCGTGGCGCTGCTGATCGCTTCGCTGCTGTATTTCCGCTACTACGGCGACCGCAAGCTGATCGAGGAAGAGAACCTGGTCAACGACGGGGTCACGCCCGCGCGCACCGAGAGCTACTTCGCCAAGACCTATGGCATCGAAGGCGATGTGTTCGAGCTGGTGGTCAGTGCCGAAAGCCCGCTGGTGGGCATGACCCTGGGCGAGGCCGAGAACCTGCACGATGCCCCGCTGCTGCTGGCCCTGAAAACCGGCAATGACACTCGCCTGGCGCCACCGGCGGAGATGCGCATCTGGGTCGGCAGCGTGCTCGGCGCGATGGGCCCGCGTGAGCAGATCAACGATTTCGCGCAGAACCAGTTCCTGCGCATGTCTTCGCGACTGAAGCACCTGGGCGACCTGTTCAACCCGAGCCGTGCAGGTATTTCCGAAGCGGTGGTGCCGCCTACCTCGAACGTGATCGGCAAGAGCGCGGCCGATCTGCGCCTGCGCAAGGAGCGCGGCATCAGCCTGCTGGCGATCAACCGCGACAAGCAGGTGATCCGCGAGGACGTGCGCGACGTGCAGCTGCGCGCCGGCGACATGCTGGTCTTCCACAGCATCTGGACCGACCTGGCGCAGGCCGCCCGCAGCCGTGACTTCGTGGTGGTGACCGACTACCCGACCGGCGAGCAGCGCCCGCACAAGTTCAAGATCGCCATGGCGATCTTCGCCTTGACCATCCTGATCGCGCTGACCAGCAAGCTGCCGGTGGCGCTGACGCTGATGACCGGCGTGGCCGGCATGCTGCTGACCGGCGTGCTGCGCATGGACGAGGCCTACGCCTCGATCAACTGGAAGACGGTGTTCATGATGGCCGGGCTGATCCCGCTCGGCTGGGCGATGGATTCCAGTGGCGCGGCGGCATGGGTGGCCGGCCATACCATCGACAAGCTGCCCACCGGTATTCCGGTATGGGTACTGGAAGTGGCGCTGGCGCTGCTGACCACGGCGTTCTCGCTGGTCATCAGCCATGTGGGCGCCACCATCGTGATGGTGCCCATTGCGGTGAACCTGGCGCTGGCGGCGGGCGGCAACCCGACGGCGTTCGCGCTGATCGTGGCGCTGTCGGCGTCCAACAACCTGATGACGGCCTCCAACCCGGTGATTTCGATGATCACCGGCCCGGCCAACTACACCCCGCGCGAGATGTGGCGGGTCGGCGGCCCGCTGTCGCTGATCTACACCTGCGTGGTGGTGCTGATGATCAACCTGATGTTCTGAGGGTTGGGTTTGTTGGCAGGGCTGCGCCCTGCACCTGCAGAAGCAACGTCAACGTCAAAAGCTGGTTTCCTGGGGGATGGCGGGGCGGGGGCGGGTGGGGGGGGCGCGGCGCCTAGGGCCCCGGTAGCGCGGGGGGCGCCGCCATGGGGGGCGCGCCCCCCCCCCCGGCCCCCACCCCGCCTTCGACAGATTGCCGCGATCTGCCAGAACGGCGTCGTGCACCGCTTTGGTAGGTGTCGACCTTGGTCGACACGGTAGATCCACGCCATGCGTGGATGGATCTCTGGATATCTGTTGATCCGGTGGGTGCGGACCGTTGGTCCGCACACCGATGGGTCAGGCCAGGTAGATTTGCCCGTCGCGCACATCCACCGGCACCGCGCGCAGGCGGTCGCCCTTGCAGGGACCAGCGATGCAATCGCCGCTGTCCAGCGCGAACGAGGCGCCGTGGGCGGCGCACACCAGGTGGCCTTCGCGGCTCTTCAGGAACTGGCCCGGCGCCCAGTCCAGGCGACGGCCGGCGTGCGGGCAGATGTTCAGGAACGCGCGCACCTGCGCGCCATCGCGGTACAGCACCAGCGATTCGGCATCGCCATCAACCACCGCTTCGACCTCGGCAAACGCGCCATCGGCAATGGCATCAAGGGCGATCAGGGCAGCGGCGGCAGTCATGGCGAAGGCTCGGACAGTAAACGCGCATTGTCGCACGCCCGCTCAGGTGACTGGCTGCAACATGAACACAAGTCATTGATTCGTAATAAGCACAGGCTATATTTAACGAGTTTTTCACTCAATGACAGTGGCACCTCCCGATACTCTGGTTTCGCTGATCCCAGCCTATCGAGCCGCCATGTTCAATCGCGCATCCGCCTTCAACCAGTTCCGCACCCTGTTCGCGCCGCGCAAGCCGCGTCACCCGCTGGTGCGTGTTGCCGTGGGCCTGCTCGGTCTGGCGATCCTGGCCGCGATGGTGTTCATCGGCGTGTTCGTCGGTGCGGCGATGATCCTGGTCGGCCTGGCGTGGAAGCTGCTGGCCTCGCGCAAGCCGGGCGTTGCCCGTCCGGTCGATCCGACCGTGGTCGAAGGCGAGTACCGCGTGGTGCGCAAGCCGGTGCTGCCGGCCTCGCGTTGATCCACGGCCTCCGCGCCCGCTGACGGCGGGCGCCATGCGTTCTAGACTGCGGGCACGCCCTTCCTGGATGCCCGCATGTCCGATGTCTCCGATGTGATCCCTGCCGTAGCCGTGCCGCGTGTGCCGGTAGCCGGTGGCGGCAGTTTCCCCGTGCACCGTATCTACTGCGTCGGCCGCAACTTCGCCGACCATGCCCGCGAAATGGGCGCAGCAGTGCCGGCGGCCGACGATCGCGGCCGTCCGATGTTCTTCAGCAAGCCGGCCGATGCGATCGTGGTCGGCCACGACGATGCCATTCCCTATCCCCCGGCAACCGCCAACCTGCACCACGAAGTGGAGCTGGTGGTGGCGATCGGCCGTGATGCGCCGGCCGGCGAGCTGGCCGTGGCCGATGCCGACGCTCTGGTCTACGGCTATGCCGTCGGACTGGATTTGACCCGCCGCGACCTGCAGGCCGCCGCCAAGGACAAGGGCCATCCGTGGGATGCAGCCAAGGGCTTCGATGCCTCGGCACCGATCAGCGAGATTGTCCATGCCGAGGAAGTCGGCGACCTGGCCGCGCTGAACCTGTCGCTGGAGGTCAACGGCGAAGTGCGCCAGCAGGCGCTGCTGGACCAGATGATCTGGAACGTGCCGGAGATTCTGCATGAGCTGTCCAAGCTGTGGCAGCTGCGTGCCGGCGACCTGGTGTTCATGGGTACCCCGTCCGGAGTGGCCGCGCTGAAGCCCGGCGACCGCTTCAGTGCCCGCCTGGAAAACGTGGCCGAGCGCCACGGCGTGATCGCCGGCTGACATCACCTGCGCTACCCTGCGCGCTGTCCACTTCCCCCACCGGAGAAAAACAACAATGGGAATGCTCACCGAGTTCAAGGAATTCGCGATGCGCGGCAACGTCATCGACCTCGCCGTCGGCGTGGTGATCGGCGCGGCCTTCGGCAAGATCGTGACCGCACTGGTCGAGAAGATCATCATGCCGCCGCTGGGCATGCTGATCGGCAAGGTGGATTTCTCGCAGCTGGCCTGGACGTTGTCACCGGCCAGCATCGGTGCCGACGGCAAGGAAATCCCGGCCGTGGTGATCGGCTACGGCGACTTCATCAATACGCTGATCCAGTTCGTGATCGTGGCCTTCGCCATCTTCCTGGTGGTCAAGACGATCAACCGCCTGTCGCGCAAGCAGGACGCCGCCCCGGCCGCACCGGCCGAGGAAGTGGTGCTGCTGCGCGAGATCCGCGACAGCCTGAAGAAGTAAGGCCGCCTACCGGTAGTGGGGGGGGGGGGGGGGGCCCCCCGGCCCGGGGGGGCGCGGGGCCCCGGCCGGGCCGCCCCCCCGGCCCCCCCCCGCCCCCCCCCCCCCCCCCCCCTCGCGGGCCCCCCCCCCCCCCCCCCCCCCCCCCCGCGACTGCACGAAAGCCCCGCCCTGGCGGGGCTTTCGCTTTGCCGGACGTGGCGGAAAACAGCGTTCGCGCCAGCCATGACCTCCCGCCCATGCGCCGGGCTGAACGACTGTTAAGCTCCAAGGCTTGGTCCCTTCCCGGAGCTGTCCATGCGTCGCCGCGTCCTTGCCATCGCATCCTCCCTCGCCCTGCTGGCCGCCCCGGCCTTCGCAGCGCCGCACACCACCACCCTGCCCCCGGCGTCGCTGTCCACCGCTGCGCAGCTGCGCGACCAGGCGCTGGCTGACGACACCGGCTGGAAGGTGGTTGAATCGCTCACCACCGAAATCGGCCCGCGCATCGCCGGCAGCGAAGCCGACGCCCGCGCCGTGGCCTGGGCCGAAGCCAAGTTCAAGTCGCTCGGCTTCGACAAGGTCTGGAAGGAACCGGTGACGTTCCCGAAGTGGGAGCGCCGCAGCGAACACGCCGCGGTGACCGGCAAGAACCCGCAGCCGCTGCAGATCACGGCGCTGGGCGGGAGCCCGGGCGGCACCGTTGAAGCCGAAGTGGTCCGCTTCGCCGACCTGGCCGCACTGCAGGCCGCACCGGCCGGTTCGCTGAAGGGCAAGATCGCGTTCGTTGATTACCAGATGCTGCCGTTCCGCGATGGCCGCGACTACGGCCGTGGCGGCGCGATCCGCAGCAAGGGCCCTTCTGAAGCAATCCGCAAGGGCGCGGTCGGTTTCCTGATGCGCTCGGCCGGTACCGACTCGCACCGCGTGCCGCACACCGGCATCACCCGTTTCGACGACGGCCTGACCCCGGTGCCGTCGGCAGCACTGTCGGTGCCCGACGCCGATCAGCTGGCCCGCCTGCTGGCCCGTGGCGCGACAACGGTGAAGGTCGCGCTGGACTGCGGTTGGGACGGCACCGCCACCTCGTACAACGTGATCGGCGAGATCACCGGCCGCAGCCTGCCCAAGGAAGTGGTGGTGATCGGTGGTCACCTGGATTCCTGGGACCTGGGCACCGGCGCAGTGGATGACGGTGCCGGCGTTGGCATCACCATGGCTGCGGGCCATCTGATCGGCCAGCTCAAGCAGGCGCCGAAGCGCACCATCCGCGTGATCGCCTTCGCCAACGAGGAACAGGGCCTGTACGGCGGCAAGGCCTATGCCGAGGCACACGCCAAGGACGTGGCCCTGCACCAGTTGGCCGCCGAGAGCGACTTCGGTGCTGGCCGCATCTATGCCTTCAACACCGGTTCGCCGAACCCGGAAGGCTCGCGCGAAGCAACCAGGCAGATTGCCGAGGTGATGAAGCCGCTGGGCATCGAGTACCAGGCCGACAAGGGTGGCCCGGGCCCGGACGTCGGCCCGTTGGCCGCCAAGGGTGGCGCGTGGGCATGGCTGGCGCAGGACGGCTCGGATTACTTCCACCTGCACCACACCGCCGACGACACGCTGGACAAGATCGACCCGAAGGCACTGGCGCAGAACGTGGCTGCATACACCGTGTTCGCGTACCTGGCGGCAGAGGCCGATGGCAACTTCGGCAGCGAAGCCAAGGCGACCACGCCGCCGAACGAATGATGCGGTGACGACGGAAGACGCCAATTTTCAGGTTTGGCGTCTTCTCCTCTTCCTTTCATCTGCCGCCCTCCCGCATGAAGGCATCCCATCATCAAGGAAAATGCCCATGGAAGGTTTCGAAATGCTCGACAAAATGGAATTCCACTTGGGATTCCACAGCGCCCATCCATTCTGGCTGGGAGAACGCATCGACATCTACGATCCCGAACAGAATGATTGCCTGCGCGGCATTATTCCGGAGGTGAGGGCAAGCCTTCAGACCGATCAATTCGATGCGGCAATCTGCGTCAACGGTCTAATGCTTTTGCACGTGCATCACCTTTCTCGAACCACACCAGACATGAGCGTTGCAGGTGATTTTGATCAGTCCGCGCTATGGATGGATCGACATCTGGATTACGCCAACGCACTGCAGTTGTGCCTGGAATCAGAGTCGATAAAGCATCCGGACTCCTACGAAGTTTCCGCTACAGCAACCCGTGCTAACGACATCTGCAAGATCGGATTTCTCGATGGCTTCCCGGTGAACGTCAGTTTTGGCAGCGCCCGCACCTTGACGACGGTCATGCATGCAATGTCGCGATGGGTTTCCGACGGCGCACTGGCCCCGTCTCCTCTCGAAGCACCCGGCTGGAGGATTCCACACGAGGTAGTTGACGTGGAGGTTGCGCGTCTTGCGCTTCAGAAGTTCGCGCTCATTGCACGCGACGAACATCGCGTTACCTGGCTCTCTTATCTACTCAAAGCCAAAACTGCATACTCCGACAACGACTACAGAATGTCGTTCGTCCTGTCGTGGTTCGTCATCGAATCCTCCCTTCGATGGCACTGGATGATGAAGAATCCGGGAAGCGCGGAATCTCCCAAAACCTGGAAGCTCATCGACAATCTTTGTGAAGGAGGACCGCTTAGCGACCCGCATAAGCCAGCTCTCACTTATCTGCGCAATCTGAGAAACCAGCTCATGCATAATCCCGCCGACACCACTTGCCAGCCCGGACAATGTTTCGAGGCTGGAGAGATGGCGTGCGCTCTTGCGTTGCTGAGCGCCAACGTGGAGCTCGTAACCTCCTGGCAGACGAAAGTGCAGTTCTAGCCCGTACGTTGCTGGAATAGCGTCCCGGCTCGTTCACTTCCCGAGCCGAGACACTTCAAACGGCCCAGGGTTCAGCTCAACTCGACCTGGCCCCCTGCCGTTCTCACCTCATGCGTCGACTGGCCCACTGCGCGAGCAGCACGGCGGTGGCCGAGGCCACGTTCAGGCTTTCCACCGCGCCGCTGCCGGGAATCGACAGCTGCTGGTCACACTGACTGGCCAGGCCGCGGTCCATGCCCTCGCCTTCGGCGCCCATCACGTACACCAACCGTTCCGGCAGCGACGCACGGAACACGTCGTCGCCACCATCAACGAGGGTCGCAGCCAGCCCGAAGCCGGCTGCACGCAGCTGCGCCATCGCCTGGGCGGTCTCCGGCAACTGCACCAGCGGCACCGACTCCGCACCACCTTCGGCCACGCGCGCAGCGGCACCGGACAGCGCCAGCGTGCTGCCGGACGGCAGCAGCAGCGCCTTGACACCGAAGTGCGCGGCCGAGCGCAGGATCGCACCGAAGTTGTGCGGATTACCGACACCGTCCAGCCACAACGCCAGCGCCGGGCCTTCGCCCAGATCCTCCAGCCACTGCGCCAGCCGCACGACGGGCGCGCGCAGCACGTCGGCCACCAGGCCTTCGTGATGGGTAGTGGCGGCCAGCTTGTTGAGGTCGCCCTCCTCCACCACGCGGTAGCCCACACGGTTGGCCACGCACCACTTCAACACCGGCTGCATGCGCGGAATCAGCGCGTCCACCAGGTACAGCTTGCGCAGCGCCTGCGGGCGCTTGGCGAACAGGGCCTGCACGGCGTTCCAGCCATACAGGCGCAGTTCGTCATTGCCACGCCCCGGCGGTGGCGGGGTGCCGCCCTCACGCGGTGGCAGCGGGGTGGCCCGCGGCGGTCGCGACGACGGACGGCGGGCGTTCTTCCAGGGATCATTCACTACGGGACAACTCCAGCTTGCGTTGACGCCAGAAATCGGCGTTCTTGATGCCCAGGGCATCGGGGTCGAAGATCGGATCGAGGCCGAGCTTCTTCTGTCGTTCGTAATCACGCAGGGCCAGCATGGCCGGCTTCTGGATGATGAGGATGGCAATGATGTTCAGCCAGGCCATCAGGCCCACGCCGATGTCACCCAGCGCCCAGGCCAGGGTTGCATTATGGAACGCGCCGAACACCACCATGCCGATGATGCCCAGGCGCAGCACCAGCACGGTCAGCGGGCGCTTCTTGTTGTGGTTGACGTAGGTCAGGTTGGTTTCGGCCATGTAGTAATAGGCCATGATGGTGGTGAAGGCGAAGAAGAAGATGGCGATGGACACGAACGCCGAGCCCCAGCCCGGCAGCACGGCTTCCACACCCGCCTGGGCGTAGCCCGCGCCTTCCGGAATACCGGCCAGGCCCTGGAAGATCGGCGCGGCACCCGGCACCGGCGAGTACACGTTGTAGGTGCCGCTGGCCAGGATCAGGAACGCGGTGGCGGTGCACACCATCATGGTGTCGAAGTAGATGGCGAAGGCCTGCACGTAGCCCTGCTTGGCCGGGTGCGAGACTTCCGAGGCGGCTGCCGCGTGCGGGCCCGAGCCCTGGCCGGCTTCGTTGGCATAAATGCCTCGCTTGATGCCCCACTCCACCGCCAGGCCCATCATCGCGCCGAACGCGGCGTGGGTGCCGAAGGCGCTGCTGAAGATGATGCCGAACATCTCCGGCACGCGATCGTAGTTGATGATCATGATGACGATGGCGGTCAGGATGAAGGCTGCCGCCATGAACGGCACCACCACTTCGGCGAAGTTGGCGATGCGCTTGACGCCGCCGAAGATCACCACGCCCAGCAGCAGCGCCACCACGATGCCTATGCCCAGCTTCAGCGCCTGCACCGACTCCATGCCCATCGTCTGGCCATCCAGCGGACCACACAGCGCGGTGCCACGGCAGGCGTTGATGATGCTGTCGGCGATGGCGTTGGCCTGCACGCCCGGCATCAGGAAACCGGCGGCAATGATCGTGGCAATGGCGAAGACCAGCGCGTACCACTTCAGGCCCATGGCCTTTTCGATGTAGTACGCCGGGCCGCCACGGTAACGGCCTTCGGCATCCTTGGTCTTGTAGATCTGCGCCAGCGTACATTCCACGTACGAGGTGGAGGCGCCGAGGAAGCCCATCACCCACATCCAGAAGATCGCACCGGGGCCGCCGAAGGCGATGGCGGTGGCCACGCCGGCGATGTTGCCGATACCCATGCGCCCGGCCATCGACATGGCCAGGGCCTGGAAGGACGACACACCGGCGTCGGATTTCTCCCCCTTGACGGTGAGGCGGCACATCTCGAGGAAGCCGCGGATCTGCATGAAGCGCGTGCGCAGGCTGAAGAACAGGCCGGCGCCCAGGCACACGAAGATCAGTGCCTTGCTCCAGATGATGCTGTTGATGAAATGTACGGTAGCTTCCACGCGCGCTCTCTCCAGTCGGCGGGTTGTGAGGACGTCCCGTCGGCTGGAGGGGACCGGTCGATTCTCCCTGATCGAAGGCCGCTGCGGTAGCGCTGTGTTGTAGAGCCGAGCCCATGCTCGGCGTGGTGATGACGGCGGCCGGGCACGGCCTCGGCTCTACCGCGGCCGGCCCGCGTGTTCAGGGCAGCTGCGTGCGCACCCGGGCGAAGCGGCGCAGGTCGTGCAGCACCCCGCGCTTGTAGACCGCGCAGCGGTCCACGCCTTCTTCCTGGAAGCCGTTCTTTTCCAGCACCCGGGCCGAGCCGAGGTTGAAATCGACCACCCCGGCCTGCAGCCTGAACAGGCGCAGCTCGTCCATCACCCACGGTGCGAACAGGCCGACCACCCGGGTCATCAGGCCCTGGCCCCAGTAGGCCTGGCCCAGCCAATAGCCCAGTTCCGCCATGTGCCCGCGCTCGGCACTGCCCTGCTGGGCCCCGACGCTGCCGCAGGCCTGGCCGTCGATCTCGATGGCCAGGTTCAGGGTGCCAGGGGCCAGCACGCGACCGGCGAGGAAGGCCTCGCCATCCTCGCGCGTGTACGGGTACGGGAAGCGATCGCGCAGGCCCCGCGATACCTCGCCGTCGTTGGCATGGCGCAGCAGCGATTCCAGATCATCCGGGCGCCAAGGGCGCAGTTGGAAGCCGTCGCCTCGCAGCACGGTGGTCGGATCAGGCATGACCACCCACCGAGGGCGATTCCGCTTCCTGCTTCTCCAGTTCACGCTTCACCGCTTCCGGCGAGCGGGTGTAGGGCGCCAGCCGCGCGTAGAATGCCGGCACCACGAACAGCGACAGGAACGTCGAGAGGGTCACACCGAAGATGATCACGATGCCGATGGTGCCACGGCTGGCCGAACCGGGGCCACCGGCCACCACCAGCGGAATCGCACCGACCACGGTGGCGATCGAGGTCATCAGGATCGGGCGCAGGCGCACCATCGCCGATTCGATGATCGCCTCGCGCACGGTTCTTCCGTCGTCACGCAGCTGGTTGGCGAATTCAACAATGAGGATGCCGTTCTTCGCGGCCAGGCCGACCAGCATGACGATGCCGATCTGGCTGAACAGGTTCACGGTACCGCCACTCACCCACAACCCGACCAGCGCGCCGAGCACGCCCAGCGGCACGGTCAGCATGATGGTGAGCGGGTGGATGAAGCTCTCGAACTGCGCGGCCAGCACCAGGTAGACCACCAGCAGCGCCATGGCGAAGGTCAGCAGCACCGCGCCACCGGCACTCTGGTATTCGCGCGATTCGCCCTTCCAGTTCACCTGTGCGTACTGCGGCAGCTCCTCGCGCGTGACCTGCTGCGCCCAGGCAATGGCTTCACCCAGCGGATAGCCCGGCGCCAGGCCCGCGTTGATGGTGATCGAGCGCAGGCGGTTGAAGCGGTTCAGGGTGCCGGCCTCGGCCACCTCACTCAGCGTGACCAGGTTGGACAGCGGCACCAGTTCGCCGGAGGTCGCGCGCACGCGGATGGCGGCCAGGTCGGCCGGGCTGGCACGGCCATCGCGACCGGCCTGCACCAGCACGTCGTACTCTTCGCCGTTGTCGACAAAGGTGGTGACGCGGCGCGAGCCCATCATGGTTTCCAGTGCCGAACCGATCGCGGTGACCGGCACGCCGAGGTCGGCCGCACGCTGGCGGTCGATGTTGACCCGCATCTGCGGCCGCGTTTCCTTGTAATCCGAGTCCGGGCCGACCAGGCCGGGGTTGTCGGCCATGCGCAGCAGGATACGGTCGCGCCACTGCGCGATCTCGGCATATTCCGGGCCGCCCAGCACGATCTGGAACGGCTGCCCGCCGCTGCGCACCAGGCCACCGCCGACCTGCGTACGCACGCGCACGCCGCGGATGGTGTCCAGTTCCTTCTGCAGTTCGTTGGCCACTTCCGGCGTGCCTTCGCTGCGCTGGCGCCACGGCTGCAGGAAGATGCTGACGCGGCCGGTGTGCATTTCCTCGCTGGCACCCCAACCACCGGGCACGCGTGGATTGGCGCGCACGATCGGTTTGTCCGGGCCAACATGCGGTGCCAGCATCGATTCCACCTGCTGCACCTGCCGCACGGTGTAGTCGTAGCCGGCGCCTTCCGGGCCGTCGATCATGATCTGGAACGAACCGCGGTCTTCGGCCGGCGCCAGTTCCGACGGCAGCAGCTTGAGCAGGCCCCAGCTGGCGGCCAGTGCGGCCACCATCACCAGCAGGTAGATCCAGGTGCGGTCCACGTGGTGGTCGAGCACCCGCCCATAGGCCCCGGCCAGGCGTTCCAGGTTGCGGTTGATGAAGCCATGCAGGCCACGCGGTGCCTGCCCGGTATGCGGCTTGAGCAATTTGGAGGCCATCATCGGCGTCAGCGTCAGCGCCACAAAGGCGGACAACGCCACCGCCGCCGCCAGCGCCACTGCCAGTTCGCGGAACAGGCGCCCGGTATTGCCTTCCAGGAACCCGACCGGCAGGAACACCGCCACCAGCACCGCGGTGGTGGCGATCACCGCGAAGGCGACCTGCGCAGTACCGCGCTTGGACGCCACCAGCGGGGGTTCGCCCAGGTCGATGCGGCGCTGCACGTTCTCCACCACCACGATCGCATCGTCCACCACCAGGCCGATGCACAGCACCAGGGCAAGCAGGGTCAGCAGGTTGATCGAGAAGTCGAACGCATACAGCGCGATGAATGCCGCGACCAGGCAGACCGGCACCGTCACCGCCGGAATCAGCGCAGCGCGGAAGCTGCCGAGGAACAGCCAGATCACCGCCAGCACGAGGATCATCGCTTCCACCAGCGTGGCGTAGACGCGGTCCACTGCGGCTTCGATGAAGGTGGTGTTGTCGAAGGCAACGAAGATCTGCGTGCCCTTGGGCAGGGTCAGCGCGACCCGTTCGGCTTCAGCGCGCGCAGTACGCGCCACGTCCAGCGAGTTGGCGGTGGAGGTCTTGACGATGCCCAGGCCGATGCCCGGCTCGCCGTTGCTGCGGTAGTACGCGCGGCGCTCGGCCGAGGCCAGCTCGATCTTCGCCACATCGCCCATACGCACCACGTAACCGTCACGACCCTTGCCCAGCGGGATGGTCGCGAAGTCTTCGGGCTTGATGTAGTTGCGCTCCACGCGCAGGGTGAAATCGCGGTCGGTCGACTCGATGCGGCCGGCCGGCAGTTCCACGTTCTCGTTGCGCAGCGCGGTTTCCACGTCGCCGGTGGTCAGCCCGCGCGCCGCCAGCTGGTCACGGTCCAGCCAGATCCGCATCGCATAGCGCTGGCGGCCGCCGATGCGGACCTGGGCCACGCCATCGAGGCTGGAGAAACGATCGACCACGTAGCGGTCGGCGTAGTCGCTCAGCTCCAGCGTGTCCATGGTCGAGGAGACCATGTTGAACCAGATGATCGGGTCGGCATCGCTCTCGACCTTGGCGATCTCCGGCGGACGCGCTTCTTCGGGCATGCGGTCGGCGACGCGGCTGACCGCATCGCGCACGTCATTGGCCGCCGCTTCGATATCGCGGTTGGAGGTGAACTCGATGCTGACCTGCGAGCGGCCGTTGGTGCTGCGCGCGTTGATCGTATCGATGCCTTCGATGCCGGCCAGCGCATCTTCCAGCACCTGGGTAATGCGGCTTTCGATGACCGCGGCCGAAGCGCCGGTGTAATCCACTGATACCGAAACGATCGGCGGATCGATGGCGGGCAGTTCGCGCAGGGTCAGGCGGGTGAAGGACATCACGCCCAGCACCAGCAGCAACAGGCTCATCACCACGGCGAACACCGGCCGCTGGATGGAGATGTCGGACAGCTTCATCCGCCGTGGCCCTCGGCCGCGACCGGCGCCGGTGCATCAGCCGGCTTCGCACCCGTGACCGGTGCGGCGTCCTTGGCCGCGACCTTCAGGCCCGGGCGCAGCTTGCCGGTGCCATCGACCACGATGCGCTGGCCCGCTTCCAGGCCCTGCCTGATCTCGACCACGCCGGCACGGCGCGCGCCGGTGACCACATCCACGCGCTCGACGCTGTCGTCGGCGGTGATGCGGTACACGAAGGTATCGCGACCGACCTGGACCACGGCGATTTCCGGAATCACCAGCGCCGGGCGCTCAGGGTGGAACAGGCGCACGTCCAGCAGCATGCCCGGGCGCAGGGCATGGTCGCCGTTGGCGAAGTCGGCACGTACGGTCACCGCACGGGTGGCCGGATCGATGCGTGCGTCGATGGTGCTGACCACGCCCTCGAAGGTACGGCCCGGCCACGCCACGCTGGTGGCACTGACCTTGTCACCGACGCCGAGCGCGGCCAGTTCCACTTCCGGCACCTGGAAATCGATGTGCATGTGTTCGATGTCGTCGAGCGTGGCGATCACCGTGGTCGGCGTCAGCAACGTGCCCGGGCTGACCTGGCGGATGCCGAGCACACCGGCGAACGGTGCACGCACGCGGCGGTCACCGATGTCCGACTGCATCTGCGCCACACGCGCCTCGGCGGCATCGCGGATCGATTTCTGCGTATCCAGCGTGGCGCTGGACACCAGCCGCTGCGTGGCCAGCTCGCGCTGGCGCCTGTACAGCTGGTCGGCCTCATGGAAGGTGGCCTGCGCCTGCACCAGCGCGGCCTCCTGGGCCTGCCCGCGCAGGGTCACGATCGGCGCACCAGCGGCAACATGCTGGCCGCTTTCGAAGTGCACCTTCTCGACGATCTCGCTGACCTTGGCCGTGACGCTGATCGATTCGCGCGCCTTGGCCGTACCCAGTGCCTGCAGCGTGTCATTCCACTGCGTGGACTGCACGACCTGCGCGGTGACCGGCACCGCTTCTCCCTGCCGACGGGCGGCGGCCTCCTGTTTGCCCGCGCACCCGGCCAGCACGGCCAGGCTGAGGCCAAGGGCCAGGGTCGAAGCGATGCGAGCCAACATGAACGGTCCTGAGTGATCCACGGCCGCCGAGTGTAGGCAAGCGCCCACAGAAGCGATATGTGCCAAGCGTTTACTGGCGTGGAACCGGCGTCGCGATAGCGCCGTGAACCCGTTCCGTGCAAGGCTGACCGCAGCGGTGTCGGCATGTGTCGAGGTGTATCCAGCCGTGCACCGCAGGCGTTGCCATCGTAGAGTCGAAGCTGCCCGGCAGAGGGCGTCGGGCGGGGGCGGATCCTGGCGGGGATCCGGCCCCGGTTTTTTTTTACACCCGGCGGATCAATACCGGTAGTTCACCTTCATCCACAGGCTGCGGCCCGGCTCGTTGATGCGCACCGGGTCAGCCGGAAAACCGAAGTCGGCGCTGCCGGCCAGATTCAGGTGCTCGCTGTAGGCACGGTCGAACAGGTTGTCGACGCCCGCGCTGAGCTGCAGCTGCGAACTGAAGCGGTAAGCAGCGTTGAGCGCGAAGGTGGCGAAGCCGGCACTCGGCCCCAGGTCCTGCGCGACCACATTGCCTTGGCCATTTGCGACACGATGCTGGTGGGTCACCGCGCGCAGCAGCGCACCGGCACTCCAGCGCTGGCCTTCCCAGTTCGCGCTCAGGCGTGCTTCCAGTGGTGGCATCTGCGGCAACGGGCGATGCTGGTCGCGGTTCTCGCCCCAGGCATAGGCCAGCGTGCCGCCCAGCTTCCACTGCTCGGCCACGCTCACTTCCAGGCCCGCCTCGGCACCAGCGATACGTGCATCAACGTTGCGGGCCTGGCTCATGCCCATCATGCCGCTGCCGTGGTAGGTGAACAGAATGTAGTCCTGGATCTGCCCGGCGTACGCCGAGACCCAGGCCTGCACACGGGGCCCCTTGTATTGCATGCCCACATCAAGCTGGGTGGTGCGCTCGGGCTGCACGCCGGTGAACGCGTTCACCGCACCGGCCGGGCCGTGGTTGGGCGAGAACAGCTCCCAGTAGTCGGGCATGCGTTCACTGTGGCCGAGGCCGGCGTACCAGGTCAGGCCATCGGCCAGGTCCTGCTCGTAGCGCAGGAAGCCGCTGCCAAGCCATTCCTTGCGCGTTTGCCCGGCCGTGGGATTGGGTCGGTTGCCCATCATCCCGCGCACCGACTGCCGCTCATCGCGGACGCTGGCGCGGTCGATGCGCAGGCCGCTGATCCAGCGCTGGTCGGTGCCCGCACCCAGGGTCAACTCGGTGAACACGCCATAGCGGCGGAAGTTGGCATCGGTTTCCCAGGCGGCCTGGCGGTAGGTGTCGCGGCCCATGCCCATGCGGCCACGATGGCGGCTGTCTTCGCCATCCATACCCGCCACCAGCTGCACATCCTGCCAGCGCCACTCGGAACTGACCCGGCCGCCCAGGGTACGGCGATCCACGTTCGACGCCATCGGCATCGGCATCATGCTGTTCGGGTTCGGCGTGCGCAGCGTGTAGTTGTCCATCACATGGTCGGCGTTGTTGTAGTACACGTTGGCCTGCAACGTGTCCCATGCCCCCGGCAGGTTGCGCTTCTCGAAACGCGCCGCGTAGCTGGTGCGTTCGAACGCGGCACCGTCCATGCCACGGCCCGCGTAACGCGCGATCGCATCACCGGCACCGGCGGAAATTTCCAGCAGCGTGTCGGCATCCGGCGTCCAGCCGATGGCCACGTCGCCGTTCCACTTGCGCCACTTCGATGGCACCACGTCACCGTGGCCGTCCTTGTAGTCATCGGCTTCGGAACGGTTGCCGCTGGCGCGTACGTAGCCTGTCGGGTTACCCAGGGTCAGGTCCAGCACCTGGTCGTTGCGGTTGCGCGAACCGACCAGCGCACTGGCATCGGCACGCAGGCCCGGCTCCTCGAAGCGCGGCGTATCGCGCTCGAAACGCACGGTGCCGGCCGACGCGCCCGCCCCCCAGCGCACGCTCTGCGGGCCCTTGATGATGGTCAGCCGGTCGAAGCTTTCCGGCGCGATGTAGGACAGCGGATTGTCCATGCGCGACGGGCAGGCACCGATCAGGTTGCCATCGTTGCTGAGGATGTTCAGGCGCGAACCGAACATGCCGCGCAGCACCGGGTCACCGTTGGTGCCGCCGTTGCGGATGGCGGAGAAACCGGGAACGGTCTTCAGGTAATCGGCACCGTCGCTGGCCGGCACCGGCTGCCGCGGCAGGCGCGGGTCGGTCACCCAGTGCAGCGGGGACGACGGTGCGGCGGCGGTGACCACCATCGTGTCGAGGGTACGTGCCTCTTCGGCAGGCGCAGCGTGGGCCAGTGACGCGGCCACGGCCAGGCCAAGGGCAACCGGCAGGCGCGCGCAGGCGCCCGCGGGGCGGGAAGTCATTTTCATCGGAACAGCTCCAAAGTACGCACGCGCGCACGGCGCCCGGTCAGGCGTCGTGCGGCAGATTCGATAGGGATATCAGCGGACGAAGGAGAGGCGCGGCGGCCCGCGCGCGGCATGCGCCGGCCAACGCAGCGCCGGCAGCACCTGCTGCGACCACGGGAACACCAGCCGCGGCCGCCACAGCAGCGGCAACAGCAGCACCAGCACCGCCAGCCACGGCAGCAGGCGCATGGCCAGCACACAGTATTCGCAGGCTTCGCCGTGCATGGCGTGGGGGTCGGGCGGGCGGCTGGGCGCGGCCGGCGCGGCGCCGTGCTGATCGTGCCCGGCCATGGCCATGTCGTGCATGTCATGGCCCATGGCGGCGTGGTCCATGCCTGCCATCGCGGCATGCTCCATCGGCTGCGCCTGCAGCGCGCGGCTGACCAGTGGCGCAAGCACCATCAGCAGCGTCGCCAGGACGGCGAGCTGGAGCAGGAGGCGCTGCGGGCGGGACAGGCGGGTCACCCCGCTAGTGTAGAGCCGGGTCCAGGGTTGCCCGTGCGACGAACCGTCGCAGGAGGGGTTTTTCGGCAGGGCTGCGCCCTGCACCCGCAGAGGCCACGTCAACGGCAAGAGCCGAAGCAACATCAAAAGCTGGCTTCCTGTGGGTAGGTGGGGTGGGTCCGGTTGCGGGGGCCGCTGCAAGTACGTCCATGTAAGCTCGGTCGCCGCATCCATGCGGCTCACGCCCCCGCAACCGGACGCCCCCCCCCCCCCCCGCGCCCCCCCCCCCCCCCCCCCCCCCCCCCCCCCCCCCCCCCCACCCCGCCTTCGACAGATTTCTGCGATCTGCAGTAGATCCACGCCATGCGTGGATGAATCTCCATCGGAATCGAATATTTCGAATTGGAATCGAAATGCATCCACGCATGGCGTGGATCTACCGTGTCGACCAAGGTCGACACCTACCAACAGCCGCCAGGATCTGTCAGAGGTGGGGCGGTGTCGGAGTGCGGGGTGTCAGCCGCATGGATGCGGCTGCCAAGCTTACAGGGACGTACTTGCAGCGTCCCCGCACTCCGACACCGCCCCGCCAACCCACGGAATGCCGCTTCTGCTGTTGCTGTTGCCTTTGTCCGCAGCAGGTGCAGGGCTGCAAGCCCTGCTCGACCAACCCCTCACACCGTGATGGTCTGGGTCAGTGACTCCCACGTCGGTGGCACCGGCCACGCCGCCGCCTGGTTGCCATCCAGCACCCTGCGCAGATCACGCGGATCGATCTGCGGTGCCAGCACGTGCACCAGCTCCAGCGCGTAATCACGCAGCACGCGATCGCGAGGCAGCACCGCCCAGGCAATGCACTCAGTGATCGGCTCCGGGGCCGGCCACGACCTCAGGTCTTCGTCGTTGGAACTGACCGCCATCTCCGCCAGCAGGCCCACGCCCAGACCGGTACGCACGTAGGTCTTGATCAGGTCGGCATCCAGCGCGGTCAGCGCCAGATCCGGCACCAGGCCGTTCGCAGCGAAGGCGCGCTGCAACGAGGAATTCGGCCGGGTCGAGGATTCGTAGCTGATCAATGGCTGGCGGGCAAGCGCGGCCAGGTCTGGGGCGCGGCCGGCGCGGTCCAGCGGGTGGCCCTTCGGTACCACCACCAGGCGCCGCCAGCGGAACAGCGGCACCGCGATGCCATCGGTGGGCTCACCGCCAGCCGTGCTGATGATCGCAATATCGGCATCACCCTGGTTCAAGCGGTCCAGCGCGTCGGCTTCGCCGGCCTGCTGCAGGTGCACGCTCACCTGGGGATAGGCCTGCTTGATCGCTGCCACCGCCGGCGGCAGCACGAAGCGCGCCTGGGTGTGGGTGGTGGTCAGGATCAGCTGGCCCTGGCTCTCGCGGCGCTGGTTGGCCGCGTAGGTGCGGATGTTGTTGGCCTCGGCCAGCACCGCGCGGGCGCGGGCGATCACCTCGGTGCCGGCCGGGGTGACCGACTCCAGGCTGCGGCCCTTGCGCACGAACAAGAGGAAACCCAGCTCGTCCTCCAGCTGCTTGAGCTGCTTGGACAGACCGGGCTGGGTGGCGTGCACGCGCGAGGCGGCCAGCGTGATGTTCAGCTCGGCGTCGGCGATGGCAACCAGGTAGCGCAGCTGGGTCAGCGTCATGGGAGGCAGGCGGCGTGGGGCGGAGGTCCACTCTAGGGTCAATTGCCGTCACCAGCTTATAACCAAAGGTTGTTTAAGAAAGGTATCTGGTCATTTCCGGGCGTCATATGCCGGCGCTACGGTCAGCCGGCAGCCGCTGGCCTGAACAGCCAGCCCTCCCCCTTCGCCCGCCGAAGCCCGGCGCGGCCCCGTTTCCGGAGCGCTTCCATGGCCCTGTACGACTCCATCCTCGATACCGTCGGCAACACCCCCATCGTCAGGCTGCAGCGCCTGGCGCCCCCGCAGGTCAGCGTCTACGCCAAGGTCGAGTCGTTCAACCCGGGCGGTTCGGTGAAGGACCGTCTGGCGCTGGCGATCATCCTCGACGCCGAGGCACGCGGCCTGCTCAAGCCGGGCGACACCATTGTCGAAGCCACTTCAGGCAACACTGGCGTGGCACTGGCGATGGTCGCCGCCGCGCGCGGCTACAAGTTCGTGGCCACCATGGTCGAGACCTTCTCGGTGGAGCGCCGCAAGCTGATGCGCGCCTATGGTGCCAAGGTGATCCTGACCCCGGCCGCCGAGCGCGGCAGCGGCATGGTGCGCAAGGCCGCCGAACTGGCCGAGCAGCACGGCTGGTTCCTGGCCAGCCAGTTCGCCAACCCGGCCAACCCGGCCTATCACCGCAACACCACCGCTGCCGAGATCCTGCGCGACTTCGCCGGCAAGCGGCTGGACTACTTCGTCAGTGGCTGGGGCACGGGTGGCACGCTTACCGGCGTGGGCGAAGTGCTGAAGGTCGCGCGCCCGCAGACCCGCATCATCGCCACCGAACCGGCCGGCGCCGCGCTGCTGAAGGGCGATGACTGGAAGCCGCACAAGATCCAGGGCTGGACCCCGGACTTCGTGCCGGACGTGCTCAACCGCGATGTGGTGGACGAACTGGTCTCGGTCGAAGATGACCGCGCGATCGCCACCGCGCGTCGCCTGGCTGCGGAGGAAGGCATCTTCGTCGGCATTTCCGCCGGCGCCACCGTGGCGAGCGCGCTGGACGTGGCCGCCCGCGCTGAACCGGGCTCGGTGATCCTGGCAATGCTGCCCGATACCGGCGAGCGCTATTTCTCCACACCGCTGTTCGCCGATGTGAATGAGGGTTCCGACGACGACTGGCTGGCCGGCCTGCCGTGATGCATTGGGTCGGATCCCTTTCCTGCAGGGAAAGGGCTCTGACCCGGTTTGCCAGAACCATGGATCGCAGGGGTCAGAGCCTTTTCCGTGCGGGAAAAAGCTCTGAGCCCTTTCTGCTTCAGCCTGCGTGAAGGCGTCGCCCGCCATCGTGCGTGAAGTCCGTCGGATCGCAGCGCGTGAGACGGTCATGACGCAGTATCGATGCCCTGTCCCCTACCGTGGGAACAGCCGGCGCAGATGCTGCGCGGAACACCTCACAGGCAGGAGACGGACGCATGAAGATCGAAGTTTGGCAGGGCGATATCACGACCCTGGCGGTGGATGCGATCGTCAACGCGGCCAATGAAACACTGCTCGGCGGCGGCGGCGTCGACGGCGCGATCCATCGCGCGGCCGGGCCGGCATTGCTGGCCGAGTGCGAGCAGTTGCCGGAGCTGCGTCCGGGCGTGCGTTGCCCAACCGGCGAAGTGCGCGCCACCGACGCTTACGCATTGCCTGCGCGGCATGTACTGCACACGGTGGGCCCGGTCTGGCACGA
Organism: Stenotrophomonas sp. SMYL8; assembly: GCF_036320065.1. NCBI lineage: Bacteria > Pseudomonadati > Pseudomonadota > Gammaproteobacteria > Lysobacterales > Lysobacteraceae > Stenotrophomonas > Stenotrophomonas sp. SMYL8. Next base: position 6,790 of record NZ_JAWIRR010000036.1, on the reverse strand, counting down.
CGGCCAGCGCGACGAACCGGCATTGCTGGCCAACTGCTACTGGAAATCGCTGCAGTTGGCCGAGTCGCTGGGCGTGAAGTCGATCGCGTTCCCGGCGATCAGCTGCGGTGTGTATGGCTATCCGCTGTACCAGGCCGCGCAGATCGCAGTGACGGAAACACTGGCGTGGCAGCGCAGCCATGCACAGCCGATGCGCATCGTGCTGGTGGCGTTCAACACTGCTACGGCGAAGGCCTACCAGCAGGCATTGAGCGCCGCGGGACAAAGCACGGACAACGAACCGCGTGGATCGATGCTGCCGCCTCTGGGCGATGCGGGCTTCGCCGCTGCGCACTGAACCGCAGCGCTTCCGGTAAAAGGAAAGGCCGGGCATTGCCCGGCCTTTCCCGTTGCGGCCTTGAGGTCATCCACGCTACGTGTGGATCACCTCAACGGCTGGCTGCTTCCACCGCAGCAGCGGCGTCATCGGCCACGGCAGCAGCTGCATCCGCAGCGGCGCGTGCGGCCGAGGCGGCAGCACCGTCGGCGCTGGCACCTTCGACCTGCACGCGCACTTCCACCAGGCCCGCACCGTTGTTCAGGCTGGACACGTCGACGGTGTAGTGACCTGCCGGCAGCGTCTCTTCCAGGCGTGCATTGGTGCCATTGCCACCGTCGTCGTCGGTCAGCTCGACGTCGCCGCCGACCACGCGCAGCACGGTATCGACCTGGCTGGAAATCGCGTCCAGGCGCACGTCGGCCGGACGATCCAGGGTCAGCAGGAAGCGGCGGCGGCCTTCGTTGTCGAGCATGGTGTACGCGCTGCCCGACTTCGGCAGTGCCGTGCCATCGCGATCCACCAGGTTGCCTGGCAGTTCGATGCGGGTGGCCGACAGGGTGAACATGCCATTGACGCCGTCGCCGAGGCCGCGTGCAGTCAGGGTGTACTTGCCCGGCTTCAGCGAGAGGTTCAGGCGCGAGTTGGTGCTGTCGCCGCCGTCATCGTTCTCGGCATCCACGCCCTGGCCGGACAGCTTCAGCACCGGATCGAAGACATCCGAGACGAGGCGGATCTCGTACAGGCCCGCCTTCTCCACCTGCAGGGTGTAGTCCTGCGAGTTGCTGGCCAGCATATCGACGATCTCACCACTGCCCACCAGCGGCTTGCCGTCGTACGGCTTCAGCTTCTCGGCGCGCAGGCGGTACGGACCAAAGGCGCTCGGACCGTTGGCGTTGACCGCCACCTGGTAGGTGCCGCCACCGTTGGCACGGAAGGCCAGCGAGACATCGCCTTCGCGTTCGTAACCGGTATTGCTGGTGGCCACCAGGCTGCCGTTGTTGAACACGGCGATCGAGCCGCTCAGCGAACCGGTCAGCTTCAACCCAACCAGCTGCTTGTCTTCCAGCTTGATCTGGTAGAGCTGGTGGTGGCTGCCGTCGTTGTAGTTGATGCCGCTGCGCGATGTGATCTCGCCGGACACCGGCTTGTCGAAATCGAGAGACGCGGCCTTGCCTGCGTCACCACCGCCGCCGAGACGGTTGCAACCGCCGGCGACCAGGACCGTGGCGACGGCCAGTGTGATTGCTGCCAAACGCATGTTTTTTCTCCTTGGCCTTCCATGTATGTCCCGCACACCGGCCCGGTGCGTGGGGGCGGAAAAGATACCCGCAAAAGCAAACGCCGGCGTGATGCCGGCGTTGCCCTGTTCATCCTGCGATGGGACGGATCAACCGTTCCACTTGCCCAGCGCGGCCAGGCCGTTGTCCTTGGCGCGCTCGTACACGGTCTTCTGGGCGGCAGCGTAGTTGCCCTTCATGTCCTTGGCCCACAGCTTCAGCGCGGCCTGCTGCATGGCGCGGCCGTAGGAGAAGCTCAGCGGCCACGGCAGGTTGCCCAGCTGGTTCATCGCGTTCAGATGCTCGGTGGACTGCTCGTCGCTCTGGCCACCGGACAGGAACACCACGCCCGGCAGGATGGCCGGCACGGTGCTCTTCAGGCACATCACGGTCGACTCGGCCACTTCCTCGACGTCGGCCTGCTCATCGCAGCCCTTGCCCGAGATGACCATCGAGGCCTTCAGGATGGTGCCTTCCAGCAGCACGTTCTGCTGGTACAGGGCATCGAACAGCGAACGCAGGGTGGCTTCGGTGACTTCGTAGCAGGTCTCGATGTCGTGGTCGCCGTCCATGATCACTTCCGGCTCGACCATCGGCACCAGGCCGCATTCCTGGCACAGGGCGGCATAGCGGGCCAGCGCGTGGGCGTTGGACTCGATGCAGGTGCCCGACGGAATGCTTTCGCCGATGTTGATGACCGCACGCCACTTGGCGAAGCGCGCACCCAGCTTGTAGTACTCCTGCAGGCGCTCGCGCAGGCCGTCCAGGCCTTCGGTCACCAGCTCGCCCGGGCAGCCGGCCAGCGGGTGCGCACCCTTGTCCACCTTGATGCCCGGAATCATGCCGTGGTCGGCCATGTACTTGGCGAACGGCACGCCGTCCTTGGTCGACTGACGGATGGTTTCGTCAAACAGGATGGCGCCGGAAATGTGCTCGTTGAGCTTCGGCGTGGTCAGCAGCAGTTCGCGGTAGGCACGACGGTTCTCCTCGGTGTTCTCGATACCGACGCCAGCGAAACGCTTGGCGATGGTAGCGGTGGATTCGTCGATCGCGATGATGCCCTTGCCCGGGGCAACCATGGCCTGGGCGGTTTCAGCCAGCTGTTCGATGCTCATGTACTTCCTGTGGCGGGTGCGGGAAAAACGTAAGTATAGCCCCGCCGCCCGTTGCACCGACGTGCAGGGCAGTCTGGAAACGATTCCAATGTCCGCACCGGACAGGCGATGTCCTGTTGCGCCGGGTCACGCCCCCTTCGGGGATCTGACCCCGGGTCGGACCCGCGCAGCGGCTCCGACCCGGGGCCGCCTGGGTTTACAGATCGCCCAGGCCGCTGGCGCGGCCGTCTTCGCCCACTTCCAGCAGGCGCAGGGTGTTGGTCGCGCCCAGGGTTTCCATGTGCTCACCGCTGGTGAACACGACGCGGTCACCGGCGTGCAGCAGTTCGGCTTCCACCAGCAGGCGGATGCTGCCGCGTGCGGCTTCACGCGGGGTCAGGCCACGGCTGTCGAAGTTGATCGGGTAGACATCGCGCATCAGCGCCATCTGGCGGCGTGCACCGTCGTGGCGGGTGACCGCGAACACCGGCGCCTTGGCGCGGAAACGCGACAGGTAGCGAGCAGTGCCACCGGATTCGGTCATCGCCACGATCGCGCGCACGCCCACGTGCTGCGACAGGAACATGGTGGCCATGGCAATGGCCTGGTCGGCACGTTCCAGGTTGCGCGGCGAAGCGTTGAAGTCGGTCTCGGTCTGGAACTGGCGCTCTGCACCCAGGCAGATGCGCGCCATCGCTTCCACGGCCTTGACCGGCCAGGCACCGGCAGCGGTCTCGGCCGACAGCATCACCGCGTCGGTACCGTCGATGACCGAGTTGGCCACGTCCAGCACTTCGGCACGGGTCGGGATCGGGCTTTCGACCATCGACTGCAGCATCTGCGTGGCGGTGATCACCACCTTGTTCTGCGCCAGCGAGGCCTTGATGATCTTCTTCTGCAGGCCCGGCAGTTCGGCATCGCCGATTTCCACGCCAAGGTCGCCACGGGCCACCATCACCACGTCGCTGGCCTCGACGATCTCTTCCAGGTTCTCGATCGCCTCGGTGCGCTCGATCTTCGACACCAGCGCGGCATCGCAGCCGTGCGAGCGGGCGATCTCACGCGCGTCGTTCATGTCCTGCGCATTGCGGCAGAACGACACGGCAATGAAGTCGACACCGATCTTGGCGACGATGCCGATCAGTTCCTTGTCGCGCTCGGTCAGCGCGCCCAGCGACAGGCCACCGCCCTGCTTGTTCAGGCCCTTGCGGTCGGACAGCACACCGTCGTTCAGTACGGTGTTGATGATGCGTTCGCCCTGCACTTCCACCACCTGCAGCTGCATCAGGCCGTCGTCGAGCAGCAGGACATCGCCCGGACCCACGTCCTGCGGCAGGCCGAGGTAGCTCACGCCCACCTGGGTGGCGTCACCCGGGCCGGCGCCGGTGCTGGCGATCAGGTCGAAGCGGTTGCCCGCCTTCAGCTGTACCTTGCCTTCGGCGAAGCGCTCGATGCGGATCTTCGGGCCCGGCAGGTCGGCCAGGATGCCCACTTCCACGCCCACGCGGGCCGCGGCAGCGCGCACTTCGGCAGCACGCTTGGCCTGGCCGGAGGGATCGCCATGGCTGAAGTTCAGGCGCACCACGTTGACGCCGGCGCGGAACAGATCCTCCAGCACGCCCGGCGGATCAGTGGCCGGACCGAGGGTGGCAAGGATCTTGGTGCGACGCTGACGCTCGAACATGGTGAATGGGCCTCTCCCGATAAAGAACGGAAATTAGCACATCCTTCACGCCGCATGTATACGGTTACAGCCTTGTGCTGCCTGACTTCGCGGGTCATGGAACGGACATCGGTCGGACATACGCTGGCGCAGGGTGGCGGTAGCGCCGGGCCATGCCCGGCGGGTGCTGGGTTAAGCCGCCGGGCATGGCCCGGCGTTACCGATCAACGGCGCATCACGCCAGCAGCGTTTCCAGCTGCGCCGGCTCACGGGCCAGCTGCCCGGCACCGGCTTCGGTGAGTTCGGCCTCACCGCCAAAGCCCCACAGCACACCGACGCTGCGCAGGCCATGGTGACGCGCGCCTTCAATGTCCATGCGGCGGTCGCCGATCATCCAGCACTGCGCGGGCTGCACCTGCAGCCGACGCAGCGCCTCGCCGACCAGTTCCGGCTTGTGGCTGCGCGAGCCATCGAGGGTTGAACCGACGATCTCCTCGAACAGCCCACCGAACGGCAGGTGGGCAAGGATGCGGCGCGCGTGCGGCTCGTTCTTGGCAGTGACCACCGCCAGGCGATGGCCACGACCATGCAGCGTGCGAAGGGTGTCTTCCACCTGCGGGTACACCGTGTGCTCGCGCCAGCCCTCGACGTCGAAGCGCTCACGGTAGTAGCCCACCGCCTGTTCCACCCGCGCCGGTTCACCGAACAGCGGCGCGAAGGTGGTGCGTAGCGACGGACCGATCCAGCCCAGCAGGGTCTCCTGCGGTGGCACCGGATGGTCCATCTTCTGCAGCGCATAGGCGATGCAGGCGGTGATACCCACCTGCGAATCGATCAGCGTGCCGTCCAGGTCGAAGAACAGGACATCCTTGCTGCGATCGGCACTCATGCGCCGCGCGCGTCGAGTGCAGCCACCGCCGGCAGGGTCTTGCCTTCCAGGAACTCCAGGAACGCACCGCCACCGGTGGAGATGTAGCTGACCTGCTGGGCGATATCGAACTTGTCGACCGCGGCCAGGGTGTCGCCGCCACCGGCGATGGAGAACGCCGGCGAACTGGCGATGGCACGGGCCAGCGCTTCGGTGCCCTTGCTGAAGGCCTCGAATTCGAACACACCGACCGGACCGTTCCAGACCACGGTACCGGCCTTCCCGATCAGCTGCGCGTACTGCGCCGCGGTCTGCGGGCCGATGTCCAGGATCAGGTCGTCTTCGGCTACGGCGTCGACCGCCTTCACTTCGGCAACCGCGTCCGGCATGAACTGCTTGGCGGTGACCACGTCCACCGGCAGCGGGATATCGGCGCCACGCGCCTTGGCATCGGCCACGATCTTCTTCGCGGTGTCCAGCAGGTCCGGCTCGTACAGCGACTTGCCGACGTTGTAGCCGGCGGCAGCGATGAAGGTGTTGGCGATGCCACCACCGACGATCAGCTGATCGACCTTGCCGACCAGGTTGGCCAGCAGTTCCAGCTTGGTGCTGACCTTGCTGCCCGCGACGATGGCCAACAGCGGCTTGGCCGGTGCATCCAGCGCCTGCGCCAGCGCGTCCAGTTCGGCCATCAGCAGCGGGCCACCGGCAGCGACCGGGGCGAAGCGGATGACGCCATGGGTCGAGGCCTGCGCACGGTGCGCAGTGCCGAAGGCATCCATCACGAACACATCGCACAGGGCGGCGTACTTCTTCGACAGGGCTTCATCGTCCTTGCCCTCGCCGACGTTCATGCGGCAGTTTTCCAGCAGCACCAGCTGGCCCGGCTGCACGTCGACACCGTCGACCCAGTCGCGCACCAGCGGAACCTCGCGACCGAGCAGCTCGGACAGGCGCTGGGCCACCGGCGCCAGCGAATCGGCTTCGCTCCACACGCCTTCCTTCGGGCGCCCCAGGTGTGAGGTGACCATCACCGCCGCGCCCTGCTCCAGCGCGCGCTTGAGCGTCGGCAGCGAAGCGGTGATGCGCTGTTCGGAGGTGATGCGGCCATTCTCGATCGGCACATTCAGATCCTGGCGGATCAGCACGCGCTTGCCGGAGAGGTCGAGGTCGGTCATGCGGACGATGGACATGGGCAACTCTTTGGCTCAGGGACGGGATGCCGGGCTACGGCAGACGGCCATTGTATCGGGTGCGGGTGGTGGGAGGGCCGATGCCTGCGGCAGGCAGAGGCGCACGGCAACGGCAACGGCAACAGCAACGGCCGAAGCCAAAGCGCTGGCGCCTTGTGATGCTGGGGCTGGGCCGGGGTGGTGTGGGCTGGCAGGGGACGCCGTAAACCCGTCCTTGGGGGCTTAGCCGCGCCATCCATGGCGCGGATACCCCTGCCAGCCCACACCACCCCGGCCTCGACAGGTTCATGAGGTGATGCGGATGGCAAAGGCAAAAGCAGTTTCTGATGTCGGATGGAGAAAGAAGGGGTCAGATCCGTTTTCCTGCGGAAAACGG
>NZ_JAWIRR010000035.1:0-48060 GCF_036320065.1 Stenotrophomonas sp. SMYL8 | reverse complement strand
CCCCCCCCGCCATCCCACGGGAAGCCCGCTGTTGCAGTTGCAGTTGACGTTGCTTGAGGGGGGTGCAGGGCGCAGCCCTGCCGATACCCCTCCCCCCGGCCGGGCTGGCAGAATAGGCGTCTCTGCCGTTATCCGAAGCCGACGATGCGCCTCTCCCAGTTCCACCTGCACACCTCCAAGGAAACCCCCAGCGACGCCGAGCTGACCAGCCACCGGCTGATGCTGCGCGCGGGCATGATCCGCAAGCTGGCATCGGGCCTGTACACCTGGTCGCCGCTGGGCCTGCGCGTGCTGCGCAAGGTCGAGCGCATCGTGCGCGAGGAAATGGATCGTGCCGGTGCCGTGGAATTCCAGATCCCGACCATCCAGCCGAAGGAACTGTGGGAGCAGACCGGGCGCTGGCAGAAGTTCGGCCCGCAGCTGCTGAAGATCAAGGACCGCAAGGACCAGGTGTTCTGCTACAGCCCGACCGCCGAAGAAGCCGCCTGCGACTTCGCGCGCAGCGAGCTGTCCAGCTACAAGCAGCTGCCGGTGAACTTCTACCAGGTGCAGACCAAGTTCCGCGACGAGATCCGTCCGCGCTTCGGCGTGATGCGTTCGCGCGAGTTCCTGATGAAGGACGCCTATTCGTTCCACCTGCACGATGAGTGCCTGGTACGCGAGTACGAGAACATGAAGTCGGCCTACAGCCGCATCTTCACCCGCCTCGGCCTGGACTTCCGCATGGTGCAGGCCGACTCCGGCGCGATCGGCGGTGATGCGTCGCAGGAATTCCACGTCATCGCCGATTCCGGCGAAGACGCGCTGGTGTTCTCCACCGGTTCGGACTACGCGGCCAACATGGAAGCGGCGATCGCTGCCGATCCGGCACCGCGTGCGGCCGCCAGCGAAGCCATGCGCAAGGTCGATACCCCCACCCAGAAGACCTGCGAGGATGTCGCGGCGCTGCTCGGCATCGACCTGCAGCGCACGGTGAAATCGGTGGCGCTGATCGCCGGCGAAGGCAAGGCACAGCAGTTCGTGCTGCTGCTGGTACGCGGCGACCATGAGGTCAACGAGATCAAGCTGGCCAAGGTTGCCGGCCTGGACGAACAGCGCTTCGCCAGTGAGGCGGAAATCGCCGAGCACCTGGGCAGCGTGCCGGGCTTCCTCGGCCCGGTCGCCCCGGCCAAGGCCATCCGCGTGGTGGCCGATCGCGAAGTGGCGGCGATGTCCGACTTCGTCGTCGGCGCCAACGAAGCCGGTTTCCACCTGGCTGGCGTCAACTGGGGCCGCGACCTGCCGGAACCGGAAGTGGCCGACATCCGCAACGTGCGTGCCGGTGACCGTGCGCTGGACGGTGGTGAACTGAAGATCGCCCGTGGCATCGAAGTCGGCCACGTGTTCCAGCTCGGCCGCAAGTACGCCGAAGCGCTGGATGCCACCGTTCTGGACGAGAACGGCAAGGCGGCGGTGATGGCGATGGGCTGCTATGGCATCGGTATCTCGCGCGTGGTGGCTGCCGCGATCGAACAGAACCATGACGATGCCGGCATCATCTGGCCGGACGCGATGGCGCCGTGGCAGGTGGTGGTGTGCGTGATCAATCCGAAGGGCGACGCCGCCGTGGCCGACGCCGCGGCCAACCTGCTGCAGGAGCTGCGCGATGCGGGCCTGGACGCGGCACTCGACGACCGTGGCCTGCGCCCGGGCGCGATGTTCGCCGACATGGAACTGATCGGCATCCCGCACCGCGTGGTTGTCAGCGAACGTGGCCTGGCCGCCGGCACCTACGAGTACCGTTCGCGCCGCGCCAGCGAAGCGGAAAGCCTGGACAAGGCCACCCTGCTGCAGCGCCTGCAGGGTTGATCAGGAAAAGACCGGGGCATGCCCCGGTCTTTTTTTTGCCTGACGCCCATTTGAGCAATATTGCAGCGGACATAATCCGGTCAAAATCGACGCAATGCAGCCGGGATGCTGCCAGGCCATGACCGGTCTGCATTTGTGCTGCGATTAATTCATCTTTATTCTGTCCCGCGACGCCAGGGACTGGCTCGTCCCGTCCACTTATTAGTTTCCGGAGTAACCGTAAATGAGCATTGACCTGACCGGCCTGTCGGCACGCGAGCTGGGCGCCCTGATCCGCACCGCCAAGAAACAGCAGACCATCGTCGCCAAGCGCCGGCCGATCACCAAGGTCCGGGCACAGCTGACCAAGCTGGCCAAGACCGAGGGTTACACCATCGAGGAACTGTTCAGCGACGCCCCGGCCCCGCGCGCGCGCAAGGTGGCCAAGGTTGCCAAGGCACCGTCGAAGACCGCTGGCCGCAAGCTGGGCAAGGTTGCGCCGAAGTACCGCAACCCGGCCAATCCGAAGGAAACCTGGACCGGCCGTGGCAAGCAGCCGCGCTGGATGGCCGAGCTGACCGCCAAGGGCAACAAGAAGCCGGAAGATTTCCTGATCAAGAAGGCCTGAGGCCGGATCGGGATGCAATGAAAAACGCCGGCGAAAGCCGGCGTTTTTTCATTCCCCGGAAAGGAAAGGTGTGTGGACCAACGGTCCACACCCACAGGAAGCAGCCCAGAGGGCGATTACAGGGTTTTGCGGGCCGGCATCAGCAGGTTGCCGAACAGCAGGCCAGCGACCAGCGCCATCACCACGTTGAGCACGGTGAGGAACACGCTCTGGCCGGCGCCCACGTCCTGCTGCTGGACCAGGGTCAGCACGCCGCGCAGGCTGGTGCTGCCGGGCACCATCATGATGATGCCGGGCAGGCGGATGATTGCGCCCGGGCGGCCGACGAGGCGGCCGAACAGATTGCCACCGGCGGTCAGCAGCATCGCCGACAGGAAGATGCCAGCCGGCGCTCCCCAGGCGTGGCCACCGAACTTGGAGATCGCATAACCAGCGACCGAGGCCGCGATCACCCACGGATAATCGCGGCGGTTGGCCTTGAACAGCATCGCGAAGGCAAACGCCGCGGTCAGCAGTGAGCCCCACTCCACCCACGGCCCCTGCGGCCGCGTGGCGCGGATCACCGGATCGAGCCCGAGCACGTCGGCCAGGGTCACCGCGATCATCGCGCCGACGCTGAGCTTCATGATGGTGGTCAGCGCGCCGGCAAAGCGCGCGGTACCCGACACCCAGTGCTGGCTGGCCAGTTCATTGACCGCATTGGTCAGCGACATGCCGGGCAGCAGCACCACCAGCGAGGCGATGATCACCGTGTTGAGGTTGAGCGCGCCGATGAAGGACGCCACCAGGGTGGCGACCAGGCCGGCCAGCAGCGCGGCCAGTGCCTCGGCGGCTTCGCGGGTGGCCGGGCGACGGTCGGTGACCATGCCGAGCAGGCCGATCATCAGGCCGATGACACCGGCGGTGGCAATGTCCAGCCACGGCAGCTTCCACATGCCGGCCACACCGGCCGCGCCGAGGGTGAACGAAAGGATGGTGCGCAGCTTGCCGCGCCGGCCCGGATCCTTGTCCAGCTGGCGCAGCGCGGTGTGGCCCTGGGCGATGCTCATCCGCCCGTTGGCCACTTCCTCGGCGATATGATCGGCCACGCTGAGCTTGTGCAGGTCGTTCTCGCCGGGGGCCAGACGGATCACGCGGGTGATGTCACTGGAGCCGATCGCCTGCGCAGGGTCGCTGAAGCTGAGGATGATACCGGTGGGATTCGACCACGGTTCACAATCCAGATCGAGCTGGCGGGCCAGTGCCACCACTGCCGTTTCCAGGCGCTGGGCCGTTGTGCCGTAGCTGTGCAGGCGTCCGGCGATCTCGGAAACGAAGGCCACGCGCTGCGCGTAGGTGGCCTGGGGCGTGGGGATCGTGTGAGCGTCTGCGGACATGCGCCGTAGTATTACCTAGGCTGGGCCTTACCGGAGAAATTCATCCGAGTTCGACGCGATGCCCAATACAGAACGGTTATGCTGCGACCCGAATGGCCCAAGTGACCCCGAACCACGCCCCCCAGCTCGAACAGGATGCCCATGACCCGGGCGTGATCCGCCTGTCCGGCACCTGGACCTTGAAGACCGCGCTGGCCGCGGCCGAAGTGCTGCGCGGCGTTCCCGACACGCTGACCGGCATCGATGCCACCGCCATCGAGAAGATGGATTCGGCCGGCGTGCTGCAGGTGCTGCGCGTAGCCCACCGTGCCGACCTCGGCGAAGACGCACTGAAGTTCCGCCCGGACCATCAGGCGCTGGTGTGCACCATCGAGGAAGTGGCCGACGACCGGCCCAAGCCCAAGCGCGACTTCGGCGTGCTGGCGGCACTGGAACGGCTGGGTGTCAGCGTCCATGCCACCGGCCACAACATCAAGGCGCTGTGCAGTTTCCTCGGCGAGAACCTGGTCAAGGCCGCGCGCCTGGTCAAGGAACCCCGCCGTTTCCGCCTGACCGCCACCGTGCACCAGATGGAGCAGGTCGGGCTGGATGCGGTACCGCTGGTGGCACTGCTGTCCTACCTGGTTGGCGCGGTGATCGCCTTCCTCGGCTCGACCATCCTGCGCGACTTCGGCGCCGAGATCTATGTGGTCGAACTGGTCAACATCGCCTTCCTGCGCGAATTCGCGGTACTGCTGACCGCGATCGTGCTGGCCGGCCGCACCGCCAGCGCCTTCACCGCGCAGATCGGTGCGATGAAGGCGCGCGAGGAAATCGATGCGATGCGCACCCTGGGCCTGGACCCGATCGACCTGCTGGTGCTGCCACGACTGCTGGCGCTGCTGGTCACCCTGCCCCTGCTGACCTTCATCGCGATGGTCGCCGGCCTGGCCGGCGGCATCACGGTGGGTGCGTTCGATCTGGATATTCCGCCGCAGATGTACATCGCGCGCATGCACGAGACGATGGAAGTGCGGCACATGCTGGTCGGCCTGTCGAAGGCGCCGGTGTTCGCGCTGGTGATCGGCCTGATCGGCTGCCTGGAAGGACTGAAGGTCGAAGGCACGGCGCAGTCGGTCGGCGAACGCACCACCTCCAGCGTGGTGCAGACCATCTCGCTGGTGATCATCATCGACGCCTTCGCGGCGTTGTGGTTCATGCACATGGACTGGTGACATGAGCACACATCCGACGCCCGAAGAAATTCCCATGCAGGACGACGACGGCCACGAGCTGGCCATCCGCGTGCGTGGTCTGGTCAACCGTTTCGGCAGCCAGACTGTGCATGAGGACCTGGACCTGGACGTGCGCCGCGGCGAGATCCTGGGCGTGGTCGGTGGCTCCGGTACCGGCAAATCGGTGCTGATGCGTTCGATCCTCGGCCTGCGCGTGCCCGATGCCGGGCAGATCGAAGTGCTCGGCCGCGATGCGCGTGCCGACGATGCCGAGAGCCGCCTGCACATCGAGCGCAACACCGGCGTGCTGTTCCAGGACGGCGCCCTGTTCTCCTCGCTGACCGTGGGCGAGAACGTGCAGGTGCCCTTGAAGGAACACCACCGCGAATTGCCCGAGCGCTGGCACTACGAACTGGCGCTGCTGAAAGTGAAGCTGGCCGGCCTGCCCGCCGATGCGATCAACAAGCTGCCCTCGCAGTTGTCCGGTGGCATGCGCAAGCGCGCCGGCCTGGCCCGTGCATTGGCGCTGGACCCGCCGCTGCTGTTCCTGGACGAACCGACCGCAGGCCTCGACCCGATCGGCGCGGCCGCATTCGACCGCCTGATCAAGACCCTGCAGGAAGCGCTGGGACTGACCGTGTTCCTGATCACCCACGACCTGGACACGCTGTACGCGATCTGCGACCGGGTCGCGGTGATCGCCGACCGCAGGGTGGTGGCCAACGCACCCTTGCCTGACATCGAGAAACTGGATCATCCGTGGATCCAGGAATACTTCCACGGACCCCGCGCGCGCGCCGCGCGTGGCGAACAGATCGAGAGTGCCTGAGCCATGGAAACCAAAGCCAACTACGTGCTGATCGGCGCGTTCACCCTGATCACCGGCCTGGCCCTGCTGGCCTTCGGCCTGTGGGCCGCCAAGTACTCTTCCGACCGCACCTGGCAGGAATACCGCGTGGTGTTCCGCGAAGCGGTGACCGGGCTGTCGGTGGGCAGCCCGGTGCAGTACAACGGCATCGCGGTGGGCTCGATCACCGAACTGAACCTGGTACCGGACGACCCGCGCCAGGTGGTCGCGCGCATCCGCCTGAACTCCAACACGCCGGTCAAGACCGATACCCGCGCCAAGCTGGCGATCACCAGCCTGACCGGCCCGTCGATCATCCAGCTCAGCGGTGGCACGCCGCAGTCGCCGGCGCTGACCACGGTCAACAAGGACCCGGCGCCGATCATCCCGACCACGCCGTCGGCGCTGCAGAACATCACCGACGTCGCCAACCGCATCGTCGAGCGCATGGACCAGATTCTCAGCGACCGCAACGTGGCTTCGATCAACGCGACACTGGCCAACCTGGAAACCATCAGCGGTGGTCTGGCCGACCGTGACCAGGGCACGCAGGCGCTGCTGCTCAGCGCGCGCGACGCCGCCCGCAGCCTGGACACCACGCTGAAGACCACCAACGGCACCATCGAGCGCCTGGACAAGAACCTGGTGCAGCAGCTGCCGGGCATCATCGACAAGCTCGACGGCACTCTGGCCAAGCTTGATTCGGCCGCAGGCAACGCCGATTCGATCCTTGGCGAGAACCGCGCTGCCATCAACAGCTTCGCCAACGATGGTCTCGGCCAGCTCGGCCCGACGCTGACCGAACTGCGCGGCCTGATCCGCGACCTGCGCCGGGTCAGCGACCGCCTCGAGAACAACCCCGCGCGCTACCTGCTGGGCCGCGATGCACCGAAGGAGTTCGAACCCAAATGAGCCCGACCCCCCTTCCGCGCCTGCTGCTGGCCGCTTCGATGGTCACCCTGCTGGGCGGCTGCTCCATCCTTGGCAGCAGCGAGAAAACCGCAGTGACGCTGTACTCGCCGTCCGTGCAGGTCAAGGCGGACCCGGCGTGGCCACAGGCCAGCTGGCAGCTGGTACTGGCCAAGCCCAGCGCCGCGCGCATGGTCGACAGTCCGCGCATCAACGTGCGGCCGACGCCGTCGCAGTTGGAGATCTACAAGGGCGCCAGCTGGGCGCAGCCGGCTACCGACATGATCGAGGACACGCTGCTGCGCGGCTTCGAGGATTCCGGCCGCATCCGCGGCGTGGCCCGCAGCACCGCCGGCATCCGCGCCGATTACAAGCTGTCCACCGACGTGCGCCGCTTCGAATCGGATTACCAGGGACAGGCCACGCCGACGGTGGTGATCGAGGTCAACGCCAAGCTGATCCACGTCGCCGACCAGCGCGTGGTCGCCGACCGCACCTTCCGCCAGGCGCAGCCGGTCGGCAGCACCGATGTTCCTGCCGTCACCGCCGCCTTCGAACGTGGCCTGCAGCAGCTGGCGCAGGACGTGGTCGGCTGGACGCTGACCAGCGGGCAGGCCGACCAGCCGACCGTCGCGCGCTGATCGATCAGCGCGGCGTGATCCAGCGGAACGTCAGGTTGATCCGCTCGCCCTGCACCTGCGCCATCTTCGGCAGCGCGTGCTGATAGAACTTTTGGGTCTGACCGGCCATCACCAGCAGATCGCCGTGGCCGAGCAGATACTCGGCCTTCCGCGCCGGGTCATCGCGCCGGCGTAGCAGGAAGCGCCGCGCCGCGCCCAGGCTCAGCGAAGCAATCACCGGGGCCGGCCCCAGCTCCGGCTCGTCATCGCTGTGCCAGCCCATGTAATCACCGCCGCCGCGATAGCGGTTCAGCAACACGCTGTTGAAGCGGCCGAGGCCCTCCACCTGCAGGCGATCACGCATGGCCTGCAACGCGGGTGGCCAGAAGTGCGGCACGAATTCAGCCCCGGAATAGCGGTAGCGCGCCTGCGGATCGCCGATCCAGCAGCTCAGCCGCGGCGAATCCACCCAGTTGCCGAACATGCGGATGCGGTGGACTTCCCAGGGGACTTCGGCCTGCAGGGTCAGCAGCAATGCAGCGGCCTTGCCAGCGGGCAGCCAGCCCGATAGATGACGGACATCAGCGTCAGGCAGATCAGGAGGAAACAGCATTGGGCCGGGTACTGGACAGGAGCAACAGCGAGCATGCCTGATTTGCTCGATACAGGCGCAAACCGGAGAATGACGGGACATTTCAGCGCCACTGCCCAATGCACCTGATGCCGTGCCCCTCCCCCCTGCCGCCTCTTCCACAGCCCCGCAGAGGCCAGTCATGAGCCTGGGGCGCTATCTCGCCACCGCGCGACGGTCGGTGCAGCGCCACGGCGGTGGCATGGCTGGACTGGGATCGGTGCTGCTCCGCGCACTGAAGGTAGTTCATGCAATGGGCGTGCGCGGTTTCATTGCGCGCCTGCGCTCGGCCAGCGTCGTCCGCACCCGCGCCAGCGAACCCTTCGATACGCCTGCGCTGCCTGTGCCGATCCCCCTGGAACAGCTGCGGTTGAGTGTGGGCGTGATGGCGCACGTGTTCTATCCAGACCTGATCAACGAGTTCGCCACCACGCTCTCGCGTATGCCACTGCGCTTTACCTTGCTGGTCTCGGTGATGGACGCTGCAGCCGAAGCGCAGGCACGTGAGGCATTCGGGCGCCTTCCGAACGTCCAGACCCTCCTTGTCCGCCAAGTCCAGAATCGTGGTCGCGACATCGCTCCACTATTAGTAACGTTCCGCGAAGAGATCAAGGCGCTGGATCTGGTGTGCCACATTCACACCAAGAAATCGCTCTATACCGGTAGCGAACAGCAGACGTGGCGCCACTACCTGTTAGACAGCCTTTTGGGCTCGCGTGAACGCATCGCTTGGATCTTGGGCACCTTCCAGGCCGACCCACAGCTGGGCCTGGTCTATCCTGAAAGTTACGACGGTGTTCCACTCTGGGCGCACACTTGGCTGAGCAATGGCCCCGCGTGCGACGCACTCGCGCAGAAGCTTGGAATCGCCCTGGATGCGCAGCGTTACATAGACTTCCCCGCCGGCTCGATGTTCTGGGCGCGAGTCGATGCCCTGCGACCGCTGTACGATCTGAACCTTCCACTGGATGCCTTCCCCGTGGAACAGGGCCAGGTGGATGGAACGCTGCAGCACGCCGTCGAGCGCCTGTTTGGCGTCATCGCCCGCCACCAGGGTTTCCGCTTGGGCATCCTGCCACCCGATGGTCGCCTGGCACTTGCTGCCGAAGGTGAACGTAATGTCGGCGAGGCACTTCAAACCGGCCTGTCTGACCGTTTGACGCTAGCCGCGCTGGACGCACGCATGGTCACGGTCGATATTTTCGATACGCTGGTCACCCGCGTGTTCCTGACACCCGCCGCGGCCCGCGAGCATCTCGCTTGGCGACTGGAGCGGCAATGGGGCATATGCGATTTCTCCCGGCATCGCGCCGATGCGGAAAGCTGCCTGCGTGAAATCTTGCAGCGGGACCCCTCCCTCTCCGAGATCCACATCGAGCTTGCCGGGCGCCTCGCGTTGCCTGGCGTGGATGCGAGCATGCTTGCCAATGCCGAGCGAATGCATGAGTGCGCGATACTCCGGCCGCGGCAAGGTCTGCTGACAGCGCTTGTAGATGCAAAGCTGACTTCGCTGACGGCGTTCTCCGACATGTATCTATCCAGCGACGACATGCGGCAGGTCCTGCCCGATCGAGTGCAGCAGCTCATCTCGCGGTGGTGGATTTCCTGCGAGACCGGCCTGCGCAAGGACTCTGCCGACAGTTGGAAGCAGCTGGCGCGTCAGGAAGGGCGCGAAGATGGCCGCTGGCTACATGTGGGTGACAACGAACACGCCGACATCCAGATGCCGCAGCTGGGCGGCCTGCTTACGCCCGTGCACGTGCTGCGGCCGGCCACCCTGCTGGACGTCGTACCGGGCCTTCGCCCGCTCCGCCATCCCCAGGGCACCCAGGCACCATGGTCTGAGCAGCTTTGGCGCGGCCTGCTGGCAAACAGCTTCGCTGCGATCGCCGACACCTCTCCGCAGCGGCTGCTCGGTCGTCCCCAGCTCGATGCACATACGCTGGGCTATACGGTACTCGGCCCGTTGGTCCTGGACTTCCTGCTGCATATCATCGACGTAGCTCGCCGCCGCGAGGTGGACCACCTGCTGTTCCTGAGCCGCGAAGGCTATCTGCTGGAGCAGGCATTCACCCGGCTGCAGGCCGCACACCCGTTCGCCGCCAGGATCAAGAGCACCTATTTTCTGGCGTCGCGTCGGGCGACGCTGCTGCCCGCACAGCTCGATGCCTCAGATCTTGCACTGCTCATGCAGGGTACGTTCAACGGGTCGCTGCGCGGCCTGCTGCAGGCACGACTCGGCGAAGATGCCGTGGCACGGGTGGCGGCATTGCAGCCGGCGCTGATGGAGCGCGACGTCTTTCTGCCGGAAATGGCCGACGAGGTACAGCGTTGGCTGCACCCGGTCAGGGATGCACTTCTGTCGCTGGCTGCCCGCCATCGCAAGGTCTATCAGGCGTACTGGGCCCGTACCGTCGGCTCATCGACGCCAATGGTGATCGACGTGGGCTACGCCGGCAGCATCCAGCGCAACCTCGCGCGCCTGCTCGGCACACCACTGGGCGGCTGCTACATGGCCCTGCGCGCAGGCGCCAGCGCACTGGCATCGCAGGGCTGGGCCGAGGCACGGTACTTCGACGGCCGCAATGGCGGCAACGAAGCAGACTCCCCCATCCTTGCCAACGACCTGCTGCTGGAGTCACTGCTGGCAGCTCCGCACGGCCAGTTCAACGGCTTCACTGAAAGCAGCGAGGGCCTGAATACGCCCCGCTTCGGTTCCGTTGAACTTCCAACGGCTGCCCTGGAGATCCTCGCCGAGGTCCATACCGGGACGCTGACCTTCATCGAAGAAACCTGCCATACGCTCCATGAGGACATCGCCGAGCTGAACCTGGACGCCGAGGGCGTCCAGGTTCCACTCCAATGTCTGGGCAGTGGGCGATGGAATGCCGACCTTGTACTTGCCCAACTCGCCACCGAAGACGCGTTCACCGGACGCGGTACAGTCAGCGCGAGCCCTCAGGACTAGCGCTGAAAGGCCACGCCCGTCTTTTCCTTCAACTCGTCATCGCTGACGCCCGGCGCCGCTTCCACCAGCAACAGGCCCTTGTCGGTGACGTCGAACACGGCCAGATCGGTGATGATGCGGTCGACCACGCCCACACCGGTCAGCGGCAGCGTGCATTCGGTCAGGATCTTGTGCTCGCCGTTCTTGGCGGTGTGCTCCATCAGCACCACCACGCGCTGCACGCCGGCCACCAGGTCCATCGCGCCGCCCATGCCCTTGACCATCTTGCCGGGGACCATCCAGTTGGCGAGGTCGCCCTTGTGGGTGACCTGCATGGCGCCGAGGATGGCCAGGTTGACGTGGCCGCCGCGGATCATCGCGAAGCTGTCGTGGCTGCCGAAGTAGCTGGCACCGGCACGTGCGGTGACGGTCTGCTTGCCGGCGTTGATCAGGTCGGCGTCCACTTCGGCGTCGGTCGGGAACGGGCCGATACCGAGCAGGCCGTTCTCCGACTGCAGCCACACATCCACGCCTTCGGGAATATGGTTGGCGACCAGAGTCGGTAGGCCGATGCCCAGGTTCACGTAGGCACCATCGGTCAGTTCGCGGGCGGCGCGTGCCGCCATCTCATCGCGGGTCCACGCCATGTCAGTTGCCCTCCGCGCGGATGGTGCGCTGTTCGATACGCTTTTCAGGATGCGGGTTGTGCACGATGCGGTGCACGTAGATACCCGGCAGGTGCACCTGGTCCGGATCGATGGCGCCAACCGGCACGACCTCCTCCACTTCCACGATGCAGACCTTGCCGGCCATCGCGCAGGCCGGGTTGAAATTGCGCGCGGTCTTGCGGAACACCAGGTTGCCTGCTTCGTCGGCCTTCCACGCCTTGACCAGCGCGACATCGGCACGCAGCGCGGTCTCCATCACGTAGTGCTTGCCGTCGAACTCGCGGGTTTCCTTGCCTTCAGCCACCACCGTGCCGTAGCCAGTGGCAGTGAAGAACGCCGGGATGCCCGCGCCGCCGGCACGCAGGCGCTCGGCCAGGGTGCCCTGCGGATTGAATTCCAGCTCCAGCTCGCCGGCCAGGAACTGGCGCTCGAATTCCTTGTTCTCGCCCACGTAGGACGAAATCATCTTCTTGATCTGCCGGGTTTCCAGCAGCTGGCCCAGGCCGAAACCATCGACGCCGGCATTGTTGGAGATCACGGTCAGGCCCTTGGCGCCACTGTCGCGCAGCGCGGCGATCAGCGCCTCGGGAATGCCACACAGGCCGAAGCCGCCCACGGCCAGCGTCTGGCCATCGGCGACCACCCCTTGCAGGGCCTCCGCCGCACTGGCGAAGCGCTTGCCGCGCTTGCCGGTGGAAGTCGATTGCTGCATTGCTGTACTACCCTGCACGTTGAGGATGACCGCATTCTAGCTGGAGGGCGGCGAAGGGCCTGAATGCGCCGCAGCATTGACGGAGCACCAGGCGGGCATTGGGTAGAATGGGCGATTCCACGCAGAAGGGTGCTTCAGCGCCTACGCCCCTCGATCTACGATGACGCCGACCTTCACAGACGAAGACCTGTTCCGCTGGATCGACGAATGGACACTGCAGAAAAGCGAGCAGTGCCTGGGTGGCGTGCGCAACCGGCAACTTCGCGATGGCCTGCTGACGGCCGAGGTACAGGGTTCGGCCAGGCATCCCTACTACGTGGAGATCGATCTGACGGCCAGTACGCGTACCGCGCGCAGCCGACTGCAGAGTGCCTGTTCCTGCCCCGTCGGCCGCACCTGCAAGCATGTGGCGGCGGTGCTGGTCTCGTACATGCTGGATTCGCTTGCCATGGACGACGAGAGCCCCCTGACCGAACAGGACCTGACACAACCGCCGCGTCCTGAACTGCTGGCAGAGCTTTCGCGTTGGCAGAGCGCGCGGATCCGGCCGGCCCAGCCACGCCGGAACGGTGTCATCTTCGAACTGTCCACCTACAACCACCACCCCGCCGTGCTGGTCCGGCGCGTCAAGTACGGGACCGATGGTGCGATCAGTACGGGCAAGTGGATGGATATCACCGCGGACCTGCTGCTGGATCCTCCGGCCTATCTCACGCCGACTGATCTGGCGGTGATGATCCAGCTACGCACCCAGCGGCAGCCCGCGACGAAGGACGAATGGATCGACTTCGCGGCCACCCTGCAGTTGATCGTCTCCAGCGGCCATGGCTGGGTCTCCTGCGGTACGCACGGCGACGTGCCGGCCCGGTCAGGAGCTCCACGCCGCGGCGAACTGGGCTGGACCGTTGGCATGACGCAGGGCGCGACGCTGCTGGAACCCACGTTGAGCGTGGAAGGCGGCGCCAGAGGCGTGGTCCTGGGCCGGAGTGCGTGCTATCTGGACCCGGTCACCGGCGAGGTCGGTCCGCTGCTGCTGGATGTCAGGGCCGAGGACGCCGACGCCTTCCTGAGCCTGCCCAATCTGTTACCCAACGAAGAAGCGGTGGTCGCACAGATGCTGCAACAGATCGACCCTGCCCTGCCGCGCCCCGGTGCAAGCGACACACTGCCCACCCTGCAGATCAGCGCGATGATCCCCGTGCTGCGCCTGCATACGATTGAGTTCCGGCCGGCGTGGCTCGGCCGCCGCGACCCGTCGCAATGGGCCGATATCGCGACCGTGGCCTTCGAGTACGACGAGCACGTGCGGTTCCTGGATGATCCGAGCCTGTTCGCACTCGATCCGGAGGGCCAGCTCGCCCTGCTGCCCCGTGACCTGGCTGAGGAATCACGGCGCGAGGCCCAGCTGCGCACGGTGGGACTGTATCGCGACACGGACCCGCGGGCGCCATTGGACGGCGCTGGCCCGCAGTTCCAGCTGCGCACCCATGACTGGACACGGTTCCTGCTGGATGACGTGCCGCGCCTGGAAGCCTTGGGCTGGAAGGTGGAGACGGACGACGATTTCCGCCATCGCATCACCCGGGTGGATGAGATCGACCTGGACATCCAGGCGGACCCGACGGATGCGGGCTGGTTCAACCTGGGTCTGGACATCCAGGTGGAAGGCCGCAACGTATCGATGGTTCCGCTGCTGCAGCAGGTGCTGCAGTCCGATCCCCGCTGGATGCGTGGCCAGCTGGACGCCATCGGCGACGACGAGAACGTCCTGTTGATGGCAGGCGACAACACCCGCCTGGCACTGCGGGCCGCGCGACTGAAGCCGATCATGGCCCTGTTGGCGGACCTGTTCGCCCAGCGTGGCGCGCCGCTGCGCTTGTCAGCGCTTGACCGTGGCCGCCTGCAGGCACTGCAGGACACGGCGCGCCTGCAGTTCCGGGGCCGCAAGGACACCCAGGCGCTGGTGCAGCGGCTGATGCAGGCACCCGCACTGGGCGAAGTGCCGCCACCGGCGGGGCTGGTGGCAACGCTGCGTCCCTACCAGCTGGAGGGCCTGTCGTGGCTGCAGTACCTGCGCCAGCAGGGGCTGGGCGGGGTGCTGGCCGATGACATGGGGCTGGGCAAGACCCTGCAGACACTGGCGCATCTGCTGGTCGAGAAGGAAAGTGGCCGCCTGGACCGGCCGGCGCTGCTGGTGGTGCCGACCTCGCTGCTGCACAACTGGCAGAGCGAAGCGGCACGCTTCACCCCGGGCCTGCGCGTACTGACCCTGCACGGACCGGCACGTGAGGTGCTGTTCGAGGCGATCCCCGAGCACGATCTTGTACTGACCACGTATCCACTGCTTTGGCGCGACGAGCAGGCGCTGCAGGCACATGCCTACCATCTGCTGATCCTCGACGAAGCCCAGCAGGTGAAGAATCCGAAATCGCGTGCGGCCGTCACCCTGCGCACGCTGCAGGCCCGCCATCGCCTGTGCCTGACCGGTACCCCGCTGGAAAACCATCTGGGCGAACTGTGGACGCAGTTCGATTTCCTGCTGCCCGGCCTGCTCGGCAACGAGAAACAGTTCAACCAGCATTGGCGCCATCCGATCGAACGCGGCAGCGATCACCGTCGCGCCACGTTGCTGGCGCAGCGTCTGCGCCCCTTCATCCTGCGCCGGCGCAAGGATCAGGTCGCGTCAGAGCTTCCGCCCAAGACCCTCATTACCCGCGCGGTGGAGATGGAGGGTGGCCAGCGTGATCTCTATGAAACCGTGCGTGCCGCGATGGAAAAGCAGGTGCGCGAAGCCATCAGCGGCAGCGGGCTGGCGCGCAGCCATATCGTGGTGCTGGATGCCTTGCTGAAGCTGCGCCAGGTCTGCTGCGATCCGCGCCTGCTGCCGGGCGACGCCCCTGCACGCAATGCCGGCTCGGCCAAGCTGGAGCTGCTGCGCGACATGCTGCCGTCGATGGTCGAGGAAGGCCGGCGGATCCTGGTGTTCTCGCAGTTCACCGGCATGCTGGCGCTGATCGCGCAGGCGCTGGAGGAGCTCGGGCTGGCCTATGTGACGCTGACCGGCGACACCCAGGACCGGGCCACGCCGGTGCAGCGTTTCATGCAGGGCGAGGTACCCGTGTTCCTGATCAGCCTGAAGGCGGGTGGCGTCGGGTTGAACCTGACTGCTGCAGACACCGTCATCCACTTCGATCCCTGGTGGAACCCGGCGGCCGAAAACCAGGCCAGTGACCGCGCCCATCGCATCGGCCAGCAGCAGCCGGTGTTCGTCTACCGGCTGATCGCCGCAGGCAGCATCGAAGAACGGATTGCCGAGCTGCAGGAACGCAAGGCCCTTCTGGCGGAATCGATTCTGGAAGGTGGCGGCAGCACGGGTCCACGCTTCAGTGAGGAAGACGTCCAGGCGCTGCTGGCGCCGTTGCCGGGCCTGCCGGCCAAGCGCACCCGCCGGCCAGGCCGACGATCGCCGCAGGCCTGATCCGTGGCGCCAGTCAGGTGGCGTTCTCCGATGGAAACGATTCCCAAACGGGACTGGGACTACAATTGAGGGCTGAGCTCACAAAGGATCTGATCGATGCCCCTGCCCGCCTTCAAGGCCTACGATATCCGCGGCCGCGTGCCGGAAGAACTGAACGAAGACCTGGCGCGCCGCATCGGCGTCGCCCTGGCTGCGCAGCTCGCTCCAGGCCCGGTGGTCCTCGGCCACGATGTGCGCCTGACCAGCCCGGCGCTGCAGGATGCACTGGCCGCAGGCCTGCGTGGTACCGGTCGTGAGGTGATCGACATCGGTCTGTGCGGTACCGAAGAGGTCTACTTCCAGACCGATCACCTCGGCGCAGCCGGCGGTGTGATGGTGACCGCCAGCCACAACCCGATGGACTACAACGGGATGAAGCTGGTCAAGGAGAACGCCCGCCCGATCAGCTCCGATACCGGCCTGTTCGCGATCTCCGATGCGGTTGCCGTCGATACGTCCGAGGCCCAGCCGCCACGCGCCGGGCAGACCGCCCAGCATGACAAGAGTGCGTATGTCCAGCACCTGCTGAGCTACGTCGACGCCGCCAAGCTCAAGCCGCTGAAGCTGGTGGTCAATGCCGGCAACGGTGGTGCGGGCGCCATCGTCGACCTGCTGGCACCGCACCTGCCGTTCGAGTTCATCCGCATCTGCCACGAACCCGATGGCAGCTTCCCCAACGGCATTCCCAACCCGCTGCTGCCGGAAAACCGCGCCGCCACCGCCAATGCGGTGCGCGAACACGGCGCCGACTTCGGCATTGCCTGGGACGGTGACTTCGACCGCTGCTTCTTCTTCGACCATACCGGCCGCTTCATCGAGGGCTACTATCTGGTCGGCCTGCTGGCCAAGGCCATCCTGGCACGCAATCCCGGTGGCAAGATCGTGCACGACCCGCGGCTGGTCTGGAACACCGTGGAAATGGTTGAACAGGCAGGCGGCGTGCCGGTGCTGTGCAAGAGCGGCCACGCTTTCATCAAGGAAAAGATGCGCGCCGAAGATGCGGTGTACGGCGGCGAGATGAGCGCCCACCACTACTTCCGCGAATTCGCCTATGCCGACTCCGGCATGATCCCGTGGCTGCTGATCGCGCAGCTGATTTCCGAGAGCGGCCGCTCGCTGGCCGACTGGGTCGAGGACCGCATGGCGGCCTATCCCTGCAGCGGCGAGATCAACTTCAAGGTGGCCGATGCCAAGGCCGCCGTGGCCCGCGTGATGGAGCACTTCGCCGCGCGGTCGCCCGCGCTGGACCACACCGATGGCATCAGCGCCGACTTCGGCGACTGGCGCTTCAACCTGCGCAGTTCCAACACCGAGCCGCTGCTGCGCCTGAACGTTGAAGCCCGCGGCGACGCAGCGCTGATGCAGGCGCGCACCGACGAAATCTCCCGCCTTATCCAGCAGTAATCAAGGAAGATCATGAGCAACATCCAGCCCGTCATCCTGTCCGGTGGTTCCGGCACCCGCCTGTGGCCACTGTCGCGCGAGGCGTATCCGAAGCAGTTCCTGCCGCTGGCAGGCGAACAGACGATGCTGCAGGCCACCTGGCAGCGCGTCGCGCCCATCGCCACCCACGGCCCGTTGGTGATCGCCAACGAAGAGCACCGCTTCGTCGCTGCCGAGCAGCTGCAGCAGGTCGGCGCCGAGCCGGCTGCCATCATCCTGGAACCGGTTGGCCGCAATACGGCGCCGGCGATTGCGGTCGCAGCCCTGGAGGCCACCCGCGACGGCGCCGATGCGCTGCTGCTGGTGCTGCCCTCGGACCATGTGATCACCGATGAGGCTGCGTTCCGTGCAGTCGTGCAGGCTGCAGCCAGCGCTGCCGAGGCCGGCAAGCTGGTGACCTTCGGCATCGTGCCGACCGGTCCGGAAACCGGCTACGGCTATATCAAGGCCGCCAATGGGCAGGGCCTGCGTGCCGTCGAGCGTTTCGTCGAAAAGCCCGACCTGGACACCGCCACCGGCTATGTGGCCAGCGGCCAGTACTACTGGAACAGCGGCATGTTCCTGTTCAAGGCCTCGCGCTACCTGCAGGAACTGGAGCGCTTCCAGCCCGACATGCTGGCCAGCAGCCGCCAGGCCTGGCAGCAGGCCCGTCGCGATTCGGATTTCACCCGCCTCGACAAGGAGGCGTTCGCCACCGTTCCCTCCGATTCCATCGACTATGCCGTGATGGAAAAAACCGAAGACGCCGTGGTGATTCCGTTGGACGCCGGCTGGAACGACGTCGGTTCGTGGACCGCACTGCGCGATGTCTCGCATCAGGATGGCGATGGCAATGCGCACCAGGGCGACGTGATCGCGATCGACTGCCGCAACACCTATGCCTATGCACAGCGCCTGGTGGCACTGGTCGGCCTGGATGACGTGATCGTGGTCGAGACCGACGACGCGGTGCTGGTCGGCAAGGCCGACCGCATGCAGGAGGTCAAGACCGTGGTGGCGCAGCTGAAGGCCGACGGTCGCAGCGAGGCCACCTGGCATCGCAAGGTCTACCGCCCCTGGGGGGCCTACGATTCGATCGACAACGGCGAGCGTTTCCAGGTCAAGCGCATCACCGTCAAGCCCGGCGGTACGCTCAGCCTGCAGATGCATCACCATCGCGCCGAGCACTGGATCGTGGTCAGCGGCACCGCCGAGGTGACCCGCGGCGACGAGGTGATCCTGCTCAGCGAGAACCAGAGCACGTACATCCCGCTGGGCGTGACCCATCGCCTGCGCAACCCGGGCAAGCTGCCGCTGGAGCTGATCGAGGTGCAGTCCGGCAGTTACCTCGGTGAGGACGACATCGTGCGTTTCGAGGACACGTACGGGCGTAGTTGATCCGACGCCCTGCGGCGGGTGGCGACCGTTGGTCGGGGTGGGTGCCGACCGTTGGTCGGCACGTCGCCTACCGGGTCAGGCAATCTCCGCCATCACCCGCTTCAGGCCGTCCTGCCATGTCGGCAGCACGATGCCGAAATCCTGCTGCAGCTTGCGGTTGTCCAGCACCGACCAGGCCGGGCGCTTGGCCGGGGTCGGGTACTCGGAACTGGGAATCGCCTCGACGGTCGGCACCTTCGCCAACACGCCGGTCGCCAGCGCTTCGGCGAAGATCGCCTCGGCGAACCCGTGCCAACTGGTCTGGCCGCTGGCCGTTAGATGCCAGGTGCCAGACAGCTGCCGCGGATGCTGCAGTGCCTGCGCAGTGACATCAGCGATCAGCGCAGCCGGTGTCGGCGTGCCGATCTGATCGGACACCACACGCAGCTGTTCGCGTTCTGACCCCACGCGCAGCATGGTGCGCAGGAAATTGGCGCCATGCGAGGCGTACACCCACGCCGTGCGGAAGATCAGATGACGACCGCCGGCAGCGCGCACGGCCTCTTCGCCATCACGCTTGCTGGCGCCATACACACCCAGCGGCGCGGTCGGCTCGTCCTCGCGGTACGGCATGGTGCCCTGGCCATCGAACACGTAGTCGGTGGAGTAATGCACGAAGGGCACGCCATGCGCCGCACACCAGCGCGCGATCACGCCCGGCGCCTGCGCATTGGCGGCGAAGGCGGCCTCGGCATCCTGCTCGGCGCGATCGACCGCCGTGTAGGCGGCCGCGTTGACCACCACCGATGGCTGCAGGCGATCCAGCAATGCCGGCAGGCTGTCGGGCTGGCCGAAATCGGCGGTTTCGCAGGCACTTCCGTCGGGCAGTTGCCCGCTGCGGGCAGTTGCGACCACCTTGCCCAGCGGCGCCAGCGCGCGCAGCAGCTCCTGGCCGACCTGGCCATTGCCGCCGAACACCAGAACGGTCATGGCACGTAGACCGGCAGACGATCTTCAGCGATGTCCTTCAGGAAGGGCGCGGTCTCGTCCTTGGCCGACAGGGTCGGCGCACTGATCGGCCAATCCACTGCGATATCGGCATCATTCCAGCGCACGCCGGCATCGAGGTCCTTGAGGTAGACCTCGGTGCACAGGTAGCTGAACACCGCACGCTCGGACAATACGGCGAAACCGTGCGCAAAGCCTTCTGGAATCCAGAACTGCTTCTTGTTTTCCGCACTCAGCACCACCGCTTCCCACTGGCCGAAGGTCGGCGAGCCACGACGGATGTCCACGGCAACGTCATAGACCTCGCCCTCCAGCACGCTGACCAGCTTGCCCTGTGGGCGCGGCCACTGGTAATGCAGGCCACGCAGCACGCCCTGTGCGGACGTCGATACGTTGCTCTGCACGAAGCGGTCCGGCAAGCCCAGCGCAGCGAAGCGCTCTGCATTCCAGGTTTCGAAGAAATAGCCACGCGCATCGCCAAACACGGCTGGCTCGATGATCTTGCAGCCGGCAAGCTTGGTTTCAATCACTTTCACGGAACGACTCCACGCAGCGCGAGTTTATGCAGGTACTGGCCGTAGCCATTCTTGATCAGCGGTGCAGCCAGCGCTTCCAGCTGTTCGGCGTTGATCCAGCCCTTGCCGAAGGCAATTTCTTCCGGGCAGCACACCTGCAGGCCCTGGCGGGTCTGGATGGTCTCGATGAAGTTGGAGGCTTCCAGCAGCGACTGGTGGGTGCCGGTGTCGAGCCAGGCATAGCCACGGCCCAGCGCTTCCAGGTGAAGATTGCCTTCCTCCAGGTAGCGCTTGTTGAGATCCGTGATCTCCAGCTCGCCGCGCGGCGACGGCTTCAGTTCCGCCGCGTAATCGCTGGCCTTGCCGTCATAGAAGTACAGGCCAGTCACCGCATAGTTCGAGCGGGGATTTTCCGGCTTCTCCACCAGATCGATGACCTTGCCGCTCGTGTCGAACTCGGCCACGCCGTAACGTTCTGGATCATTGACCCAGTAGCCGAACACGGTCGAGCCATCCACGCGCTCGTCGGCGCGCTTGAGCACTTCGCGCAGGCCGTGGCCGTGGAAGATGTTGTCACCCAGCACCAGGCAGCTCGGCTTGCCGGCCACGAAGTCGCGGCCGATCAGGTAGGCCTGGGCCAGGCCATCCGGACTCGGCTGCACCGCATACTGGATGTCCATGCCCCACTGAGAGCCGTCGCCCAGCAACTGCTGGAACAGCGCCTGTTCGTGCGGGGTATTGATGATCAACACTTCGCGGATGCCCGCCAGCATCAACACGCTGAGCGGGTAATAGATCATCGGCTTGTCGTACACCGGCAGCAGCTGCTTGCTGACGCCCTTGGTGATCGGATACAGGCGGGTGCCGGAACCGCCGGCGAGGATGATGCCCTTACGTTGCGTCATGTTCTCTCCCGGCCTCAGGCGGCAGTGCCGATGCGCTGCAGGCGATAGCTGCCGTCGAGCACGCCATTGACCCACTCTTGGTTGTCCAGGTACCAGTCGACGGTGAAGGTGATGCCCTGCTCAAAGGTGTAGGCAGGCTCCCAGCCCAGGTCGTTCTTCAGCTTGGAGGCATCGATCGCGTAGCGGCGGTCGTGGCCGGGGCGATCGGTGACGTAGGTGATCTGGCTGCTGCGCGGCTGGCCATCCGCACGTGGGCGGCGCTGGTCCAGCAGTGCGCAGATCGCCTGCACCACTTCAATGTTCTGCTTTTCCGAGTTGCCGCCGACGTTGTAGGTCTCGCCGACCTGGCCCTTGGCCAACACGGTGCGGATCGCTTCGCAGTGATCGGACACGAACAGCCAGTCGCGCACCTGCTTGCCATCGCCGTACACCGGCAGCGGCTCGCCAGCCAGCGCCTTGGCGATCACCAGCGGGATCAGCTTCTCGGGGAAGTGGTACGGGCCGTAATTGTTCGAACAGTTGGTGGTCAGCACCGGCAACCCATAGGTGTGGTGGAACGCACGCACGAGGTGGTCCGAGGCCGCCTTCGATGCCGAGTACGGCGAATTGGGCGCGTACTGGGTGGTCTCGCTGAACTTGCCTGTCTCGCCCAGGGTGCCGTACACCTCATCGGTGGACACGTGCAGGAAGCGGAATGCCGCGCTTTGTTCGGCCGGCAGCGCCTTCCAGTAGTCCCGCACCGCTTCCAGCAGGCCCAGGGTACCCACCACGTTGGTCTGGATGAACGCGCCAGGGCCGTCGATGGAGCGGTCCACATGGCTTTCGGCGGCGAAGTTCAGCACCGCATCCGGCTGGTGTTCGGCCAGCAGGCGGGCGACCAGGGAGCTGTCCCCGATGTCGCCCTGGACGAACAGGTGATTCGGGTTGTCGTCAAGGCTGGACAGTGTCTTCAGATTTCCGGCGTAGGTCAGCACATCGAGATTGATGACCTTGACGCCGCGCGCGACGGCCTCGAGAACGAAGTTACCGCCAATGAATCCGGCGCCGCCGGTTACAAGCCATGTGGGCACTACCTGTTCTCCTGATCGTGATTCGTGGGACGGGGCCTTCATGGCCACGACAATGCAACGTTGAAGGATACAACGGGCCTCCGGTAACACGCGATCACACAAGTGAACTCAGGCCGACTGCATTGCTGCGCCGCAGCAGCCAATGCCGGTCACCATACGCATTCGCATGGTCCCCCCAAGCCAGCTAGAATCGGGGTCCCACCCCCGAGCCGGTTGCTGTTGCAGGACCGGACGTTCTCCCTGTTACTGAAGGACCCCGTACCAGATGAAAATCCTCGTCGCGTACAAGCGCGTGGTGGACTACAACGTCCGCATTCAGGTCAAGCCGGACGGTTCCGGCGTGGTCACCGACGGCGTCAAGCTGTCCCCCAACCCCTTCGATGAAATCGCTCTCGAAGAAGCCCTGCGCCTGCGCGACAAGGGCATCGCCAGCGAAGTCGTGGTTGCCACCATCGCCCCGGCCGATGCCCAGGCGCACCTGCGCAACGGCCTGGCCATGGGCGCCAACCGCGCCGTTCATGTGGTCACCGACCAGGCCATCCAGCCGCTGACCGCGTCGCGCACCCTGCTCAAGCTGATCGAAAAGGAACAGCCGGACCTGGTGATCCTTGGCAAGCAGGCCATTGATGACGATGCCAACCAGACCGGCCAGATGCTGGCCACGCTGTGGGGCCGCCCGCAGGCGACCTTCGCCAGCAAGCTCGAAATTGCCGATGGCAAGGCGACGGTGACCCGTGAAGTCGACGCCGGCCTGGAAACGCTGGAAGTGGATCTGCCGGCCGTGGTCACCACCGATCTGCGCCTGAACGAACCGCGCTTCATCAAGCTGCCGGACATCATGAAGGCCAAGGCCAAGCCGCTGGAGACCCTGCAGCTGGCCGACCTCGGCGTTGAAGCCGCCGACACCTTCAAGACCACCCAGTACGCCGCGCCGTCCAAGCGCAGCAAGGGTGTGATGGTCAAGGACGCGGCCGAACTGGTTGCCGCACTCAAGCAGAAGGGGTTGCTGTAATGAGCAGGATTCTCGTCATCGCCGAGCACCACGACGGCAAGCTCAACGCCGCCACCGCCAAGACCGTCAGTGCCGCCGCCGCCATCAGCGGTGCCAGCATCGACGTGCTGGTGCTGGCCGCCGATCCGGCTGCCGTTGCCGCTGAAGCCGCGAAGATCGCTGGGGTCGCCAAGGTCCTGACCGTCGCCAACGCGGCCAACGCGCAGGCCATCGCCCAGGTGCTGGCGCCGCAGATCGCACAGCTGGCCAAGGGCTACACCCACGTATTCGGCCCGTCGACCACCTTCGGCAAGGACCTGATGCCGTGCGTGGCCGCCCTGCTCGGCGTCAACCAGGTCTCCGACCTGATGAGCGTTGAAGGCAGCCACACCTTCAAGCGCCCGATCTACGCTGGCAACGCAATCATCACCGTGGAAGCGCCGGCCGACCAGATCGTGGTCGCCACCGTGCGTGCCGCCTCGTGGCCGGAAGCCGCCCAGGGTGGCAGCGCCGTCGTTGAAGCGGCGAGCGTCGATGCTGCCCTGCCGACCCACACCCGCTTCGTCGGTCTCGCCGCCGGTGCCAGTGACCGCCCGGACCTGCAGAGCGCCAAGCGCGTGGTCTCCGGCGGCCGTGGTGTCGGTTCGGAAGAGAACTTCAAGGTCATCTTCCAGCTGGCCGACAAGCTCGATGCCGCCGTCGGTGCCTCGCGTGCGGCGGTCGATGCCGGCTACGTGCCCAGCGACCTGCAGGTCGGCCAGACCGGCAAGATCATCGCCCCGGAGCTTTATGTGGCGGTGGGCATCAGCGGCGCGATCCAGCACCTGACCGGCATCAAGGATGCCGGCACGATTGTCGCGATCAACAAGGACGGCGATGCGCCGATCTTCGAGATTGCCGATATCGGCCTGGTGGGGGATCTGTTTGCGATCCTGCCGGAGCTGGAAGCAGCACTTTGAATCTGGACTCCGGCTTCCATCATGGGTGAGTACGCCATGCGCGCTGAGGCAGGCAATCAGAATCCCCCGGACAGTGGCCCCACCCCCGACGTTTCGGTGGTGGTGCCCGTGTACGGTTGTGAAGGTTGCCTTGAACAGCTTTCCGAACGTGTTGCCGATGCGATCTCGGGCATGGGCCTGACGCACGAACTGATCCTCGTGGACGACCAGGGTCCGGATCAGTCCTGGCAGCGGATCTGCGAACTCGGGAAGCTGTCTTCCCGGGTTCGCGGCCTGCGCCTGTCCCGCAATTTCGGACAGCATGTGGCAATCAGTGCCGGGCTGCAGTACGCCCAGGGCAGCCGTGTCATTGTCATGGATTGCGACCTACAGGATGTCCCAGAGGAAATTCCCTCGCTGCTGGCAGGCCTGGAAGGTGACAACGAGATCGTGCTGGGCCAGCGGGTGGAACGCCAGGACACTTGGCTGAAGCGGAGCGGTTCCAGTGCCTTCTACAAGACACTGGGATGGCTGACCGATAC
Source organism: Stenotrophomonas sp. SMYL8 (assembly GCF_036320065.1). Taxonomy (NCBI): domain Bacteria; kingdom Pseudomonadati; phylum Pseudomonadota; class Gammaproteobacteria; order Lysobacterales; family Lysobacteraceae; genus Stenotrophomonas; species Stenotrophomonas sp. SMYL8. The sequence goes on along the minus strand of NZ_JAWIRR010000035.1, from coordinate 23,396 downwards.
CGACTACGATCCTTCGACGGCCAATTTCGGTGCCTACAGCCGCAAGGCTGTTGATGCCATGAATGCGATGCCTGAGACGGATCGCTTCCTCCCGCTGATGGCCCGCTGGACTGGTTTTAAAACCCTGCGCGTACCGGTGTCGCATGGTCGTCGTACGGAAGGCAAGAGTGGCTACACGCTGCGCAAGCTCCTGCAGATGGCGACCCGGATCGCGCTGTCGTTCTCCGACAAGCCCCTGCGACTGGTCATGACGGCGGCATTTGCACTGGCCGCCATCGGTGCGGGCATCGCACTTCTGGCGGTCTACCGTTACTGGGCCGGTGACATCAGGGTGGCGGGCTTCACCAGCATCCTCGCTTCAATCTGGCTGGTGGGCAGCTTCATCATGGGCAGCCTGGGAGTGGTCGGCCTCTACATCGGCCGCATCCACAGCGAATCGAAGCGCCGTCCCCAGTTCATCATCTGGCAAGACACGTGGCAGGGCACGCATTCGAATGTCTGTGAAGATTGATTTTTCCCCGGCCGACAGTGCGCGTTTCGGCATCCGTGTCGAGCGCGGTAGTTTCAATCCGCAATCTCCTCTTGCCGAGGTGGTTGACTGCATCGCCACGTCATCGGCCGATCTGCTGATCATCCGCGTACCTGCAGGGCGGACCGATATCGCCCTGGCGCTGCAGCGGGCGGGCGAGACGGTCATTGCCGCCGATACACTGGTTTACCACGGCATTGACCTCACCCCGGAATCGGGCGAGTGGTCTCCCTCGGTGCGACGCGCGACCCCGGCAGATCGTCCGGCCATCATCGACATCGCCACGGCAGGCTTCCAGGGCTACCGGTCGCATTATTCCGCCAACCCGCTGATACCTCCCGCGCTGATCCTGGAAGGCTACGTCGAATGGGCCCACAGCCGCCTGCAACCGCAGGATGAGCGCCAATCCACCTGGGTCGTGTCCGATGGACAGGCCATAGCCGGATTCGCAACCTGCGACATCAAGGACGGCGTCGCCGATATCCTGCTCAACTCGGTTCATCCGCGGTTTGAACGCCGTGGACATTACGGCCGCCTGCTCCGCCACGTCATGCGTCATCATGCCGACCTGGGCAACCAACGCCTGGTCATTTCCACGCAGATATGGAACTACACCGTGCAGCGCCAATGGGCCCGTGCGGGTCTGTTGATCGACTGCGCATTCGACACCTACCACATAGATCGCCGCATGCAACGCGCCTCGATGCATTCCCTCGGTGAGGGCACACGATGAGCTACCTCTTCATTGCCCTCACGATCGTACTCACCGTCTACGGCCAGCTGATCCTGAAATGGCAGGTCGGCATCCACGGCCATCTGCTCGCAGCACCACTGCAGCCCTTGAACCTGGTGCAGCTGCTGCTCAAGCCCTGGGTCATTTCCGCTTTTGCGGCGGCCTTCGGCGCGTCCCTGTGCTGGATGGCCGCCATCAGCAAGATGCCGATCAGCCGGGCCTACCCGTACATGGCGATCAACTTCTTCCTGGTCGCGCTGTTTGCCAGCGTGATATTCCGGGAGCAGCTGGACGGATACAAGATCGCCGGAACGCTGATCATAATGCTGGGCGTGGTCGTGCTGTCACGATCGGTCGCCTGAAACCACTCCAACGCCCGCTGCGAGGCACTCTTTTGATTCCCTTCAACAAGCCCTTCATGACAGGGCGCGAGCTCTGGCACATCGCGCAGGCGCACGCCAACGGTCATCTGTCCGGCGATGGTCAATTCACCAAACGCAGTCACGCCTGGCTGGAGCAGCGCACGGGTGCCCAGCGCGCACTTCTGACCCACAGCTGCACGGCAGCCCTGGAGATGGCGGCATTGCTGCTCGACCTGCAGCCCGGCGACGAAGTGATCATGCCGTCCTACACCTTCGTTTCCACCGCCAACGCGTTTGTTCTGCGTGGTGCGGTCCCGGTGTTCGTCGACATCCGTGAAGACACGTTGAACCTGGATGAACGCCTGGTCGAAACAGCGATCACCCCACGCACCCGGGCCATCTGCGCAGTCCACTATGCGGGCGTCGCATGTGAGATGGATACCCTGGTCGACATCGCTGCACGTCATGGGCTGGCGCTTGTCGAAGATGCTGCCCAGGCCATCATGTCCAGCTACAAGGGGCGGCCACTGGGCACCATCGGGGAGCTGGGTGCCTTCAGCTTCCATGAGACCAAGAACATCATCTCGGGGGAAGGCGGTGCTCTTCTCTGTCGTGACGCTGAGTTTGGCGAGCGCGCCGAGATCCTGCGCGAGAAGGGCACGAATCGCAGCCGCTTCTTCCGCGGGCAGGTCGATAAGTACACCTGGGTCGATGTTGGCTCATCGTTCCTTCCCGGTGAGATCACCGCGGCGTTCCTCTGCGCGCAGATAGAGGAAGCAGACCAGATCACCGCGCGTCGACTGGCAATCTGGGAGCGGTATCAGCAGTGGGCGGCTCCGCATGAGGCCGCAGGCCACCTGCGTCGGCCGATCGTGCCGGACGACTGCCAGCACAACGCGCATATGTTCTACATGCTGCTCCCGGACCTCGATTCCCGCACGCGATTCATAAGCGAAATGAAGGCCCGCGGCGTGCAGACCGTGTTCCATTACATCCCGCTGCATTCCGCCCCGGCTGGACTGCAGGCAGGGCGTGCACACGGCGATCTGCGCAACACCAACGAGCTCAGTGAGCGGCTGGTCCGCATGCCGTTGTGGATCGGCGTTGAGGATCATCTCGATGCGATCTTCGCGGCCGCCGATGAAGTCCTGGGCATGGCGGAATGACAAGCGCCTCCCAACCGGCCGCCGGATTGCTCCATCAGTGTTCCAGCTGGTGGCAGGGGTTGGCTCGGTTCCGTAGAGGCCAACTAATCGTTCTGGTCATCGCCGCGTTGCTGGTCGTGCTGGCGGGCTCCCGCCAGTACAGCAATGCCGAGCTCACGCTCGACGTGGAACTGCCGGCTGCCGGCTCATTGCAGGTCTTCTTCGACCAGGGCAGTGGTTTCTCCGAGGCCGGGTCAGTGACGCGGGAGCTGCCCGCAGGCAGCTCGCATCTGCAGCTGGAGCTCCCACCGGGACGTACGTTCGCGCTTCGCCTGGACCCTCCCACCAGCGCGTCGACCGTCGCTATACGCGATGTGCGGATCGAGGGCTCAATGCCCTCGGCTGCGACCCTGCTTGTCCCGACCCATCTGAACGAGCTCGTTCCCATCGAAGCGCTAGGCCAGGATGGGCGCTACCAGGTGCTGCCAGGTGCTGGCGACCCGCAACTGGTGGTGGCACTTCCCACGCCTGCGGAAAGTGCATCGCGCTTGCAGCATCGACTTGCCCGGCTGGTCTGGGTCGGCCTTGGCCTTTGTCTTGCGATTGCGATGGGCCTGCAGATGGCTCATACCGGTGGCTATGCATGGCCATCACTGATCTGCGCATCGCTGGTGCTCGCGCTCGCAGGGTTTGCCACCCTCTCCCCCTCTGTCAGCCCTGACGAGGACCTGCATGAGGCGGGCGCACGTTATTTCAACAGTCATTGGCTGCCGCCGGCACTTGATTCGCCGGAGATGCTGCCCTCGTACCAGGCGAGTCCCTACGGCGTCAGCTATCTCGCCGAATGGAACGTGACGTATTTGTTCGCAGGCAAAGCGAGCAACGTCGCAGCGCAGGCTGGTCTGACCGAACGTCAGGGATTCAGGCTCTACCAGGCATCGATATTGCTATTACTGATCGCAGCCGTTTTCCTGCTGCGCCTCTCTCCGTTCACTCTCGTACCGGTCCTGGTCACGCCGCAGGCGTGGTATGTCTTTTCGTACATGAACGGCGATGCGCTGCCTCTGGCCGCCGCAAGCCTTGCTGCAGGCATTGCGTTGACACGCGAGAGTCCGCTGCGCAGCTACCTGCTGGGTGAGCGCCACGCCGAGCGGGTGGTGATCGTGCACGCCCTGCTGTTCGCGCTGTGCCTGGGTCTGCTTGTCATCTCCAAGCGGAACTATTGGCCAGTCGCGGTCTTCATCGCCACCACGCTGGCATCAGCCGGATTGCGACTGCCCGTCCGCTCGTCGCTCGCCATGGCGATCGTCTGCACGTCGGGAATTCTGTGGGCGGCCGCAGGACACGCACTTCATCAGGCTTACGGACTCGGCTGGCTCCTGGCCGTCCTGTCCGCCACTTCGGTGATGATCCTGGCTTACGACGGCTGGAGACTTGTCCGCAGCCGGATGCTGGCGCCTGCCTACCGCCTCGGCGCGCTGTTTGCGCTGGCTCTGGCATTGGCAGCTCCATGGATCGCAGTGGATGTCCTGCGCAACGGCAGTGGCTCGCAGAAGGCGGAGCTGGTCGATCATCTACGTGAAGTCCATGCAGCTCCCGGTTTCAAACCCAGCGACGCGGCACCGTCCCCCGGCCTTCGCATGTACGAACAGGGCTATACGCTCCCGCAGATGCTCCAGCCTCCCCTGCTATGGCAGATGGCCACGGCCAAAAGCCTGTTCGGCGTCTACGGCTACATGCAGTACTACGCTCCACTGGCCTACTACCAGGCGATCTGGGGACTGACTACGCTGCTGGTGCTTCTGGCGCTATGCACTGCAGCGACGTCGCAGCCGCTGCAACTGGGACGCAGCCAGCTCCTGCTGGCTGCCGGCGCGGTGGTCAGCCTGCTGGGCGCGTCCCTGCTGCACAGCTGGACCTATGATTTCCAGGCACAAGGCAGGTACGTGCTCGGCATCTGTGTACTGCTCGGCGCCCAACTCTCACACCTGAGACCAGGCTCGCAACTCGAGCGACTGGCACATCATGCCGTGGCTGCAGCCGTGGTACTGGGCGCCTGTTCGCTTCTGTGGATCGCAATGCCGAACCTGACGTCTTGATCCAAGGCGCCACCTGCGGATCTCCCGCAGGTGGCGTCACGTCAGGCAGTGATGCGCAACCAACGCCGTTCAACCGCCTCGACAAAACGCCGTTCACCAACGCAATGCTGGATACGTTGCCGGATCGGCTCCAGGATGGCCCTGCTGTCGACCACCTGCTGCAGGACATCCAGCCATGCCGCTTCGTCGTTGTCGACCAGCAAGCACTCATCGGCTGCCCCGGCACTGTAAGCAGGGACGTCCGACGCAAGCGTAGGCACGCCGATCGCCGCGTAATCAAGCACCTTGATGCCGCTCTTTGCCCGGTTGAACGTGGTGGCCATCAACGGTGCCAGGCCGAGGTCAAATGGGCCTTGGCCGACGAACCAGCGCACGAACGCGGGATAGGATGCTCCTACATGAGCTGGCGGCGACTGCACATCGACCCAGTCAGGCAGTGCTACCGACGCCGCATTCACCCCGATCAGGGTCAACGAAAAGCTGCCAGGGCGCGATGCCTGCAGACGACCCAGCACCCTCTGCAGGAATGCGTAGTCCTCGTCGTGGGTCCTTGTACCCATGTACACCAGTTTCAACTTCGGCATTGGTTGCACTGGCGTGCGCGGGGCACCCCATAGGTCCGGATCCAGGGCGTTTGGCATGAAAACGGCGTTACCGCCGGCAGACCGGATTTCAGATACCAGTATCTCCGTCGAGCACCAGACTTCATCAGCCACGTCGATCGACGCACGCACGGCGCTGATCAGCTTTGCGTATGCATCGCGCTCGGGGTGCTCATCCATCGCCAACAGGTTGTCGTCGATGTCATAGATCAGCCGCGCGCCGATCCTTCTGGCCAGTACGGCCATCAGCTCGATCCGGTCGGCGTCCTCGATCGCTCCCCGGTTCCACAGGATGGCGTGCGGTTTGAATGCAGCGATCTCTTCCGGCATCAGGTAGCGGACATCGGCAGCGAAGCGCTCGGTGAACGCGTGCAGGCGGATGCTCGCGCACGGCGACATCACCGTGCCGTAGCGCTCGGGGATCACTGCAATCCGCAGGGCGTACTGCGAGCGCAGCGCAGGACGCCGCTCCGTGCCGAATCGCTGTTTCATGCGGTTTCCTTTTCGTACAGACCTTCCAGCCACGTCACCAGCGCATGTACCGCATCGGCCGCAGTCGCGTCATGGGCCAGCATCAGTGCATTGGGGACGCCTTCCAGCCGCTCGGTGAACGCACCGAGGCGGTTGGCGGCAATCGGCCGGCCATCGCGCAGGGCGTGCGACAGGGTGTAGGAATAGGTTTCCGGGGCCTGGGAAAGGAATAGGAACGCATCGGGGTCGTGCGCCTCGATCAGCTCGTCCAGGTCCTGCTCCGCATAGGGACCGCTCCAGCTGAATCCCGGGTTCCTGGGCATGTCCGTCTGTGGATAGCCGATCACGTGGAACGCGAGCGGTGCACGCACACGTCGCGCTTCCTCGGCAATGGCCAGCAGGTGATTCAGCCCCTTGTGCGCGGCCATCACACCCAGCAGCAGCACCCGGTACGGCCGCGCGCCTCGCCCAAGCCGGCCCGGATTCGTGTCGATGCTCGACTCGTGGTACACGGCCTGCACGGGAATGCCGGTGTAGCGCTGCATGCGCTGCGCCGCATCCCGGCTCGGTGCGAACACGGCCTGCGCACCCAGCAGCGGCCACTGGTTGTTGGCGCGCCAGTTGCGGATGTCCGCCGCGCCGTTGGACGGGCGCTCGGCGATGCAACTGTCACAGCCGTTTTCACCAGGCTCGCCGCAGTAGTTGCCGGTAGCATCGGTCAGGGTGATCTGCGGACAGATCGCATAGTTGTCATGCACGTGGAAGCTGTAGGGCAGCCCGGTCAGCGCCACCGCGCGACGCACCGACGGGCCAAACCCGACCAGATGGTGGATCTGCAGCGTCCCGGTGCCCAGTGCCTGCAGCATCCCGGCCAGCTCGTCGGGCGTGCGGTAGCGGAACAGGAACTCGAAGCCATCGAAGTCCGATGCATGGCTGACGTTGACCAGCCCCGACCCGTTGTTGTCCTCCATCGGCCGTACGATCACCACTTCGCCGGTTTCGGCCAGCGAGGCACGCATGGCCTGCACGGCACGCTCGGTGCCTCCGCCCCAGGTGTGGGTCAACAGCACCGAGACCGGACGCGCCCTCGCCTTCCAGACCTCCAGGGTCAGCCGCACGCGCGCCGAGAAGCCCGGATCCATCGAACAGAACCGGGCAACCTGCGAACCGTAATCGGGGTAGCGCTCGTCGATGATCTTCTGCGCGATGATCTTGCCGGGCTTGCTGTCGTCGGCGAAGCTCACTTCACCCACGTGTTCGACGAACACGTCCATGGCCAAGCGATGGCGGAAACCGAGACGACCCGAGCGCATGCAGAAGTCGTTCTCCTCGCCGTAGCCCTTGCCGAAAGCCTCGGCATCGAACAGGCCGGCCTTTTCCAGCGCGGCGCGGGAGATCAGCATGCAGAAGCCGACGCCGGTGGGAACATCCACGGCCACACCGGCATTGATGCGGCGGGTCAGGTGGTCCAGCGCCGACGCATCCATCGCCTTCGGCAGCGCGTTGGCGCCCAGCTGGGGATAGCTGCAGATCGTAGCGTTGTTGGAAAGCGCCGTGACCGAGCCGACATTGGCCCCTAGGTGGGCAACCATGCGGTCGACCCAGTCACCGGTCACGATCGTGTCACTGTTGAGCAGGAGAGCACCGATGCTGTCGGCCTGCTGCAGAGCGTGCGCCATGCCGGCATTGACGGTCAGCACGAAGCCCAGGTTCTGCGGGTTCTCGGCCAGGCGTACCGACGGCTCGCGGCTGGCCAGCTCACGCAGGTAGGCAGTCACTTCCGGCTCGGGCGAGCAGTCGTTGTAGATGTGCAGCCGGGTACGGCTGCGGTTGTGTGAGCGCAGCACCGAATCGATGCAGTTGCGCGTCTCTTCCAGGCCGCGGTAGACCGGCAGGACGATGTCAACCACGCCGTCCTGGAGCGGCGCGTCGGCAGGCGCCACGGGCGCGGCAAGATCGGACAGCGAGAAGGGGCGCTTGCCCAGCTCGCGACCACCGCGGCGCCCCACCGCCAGGTAGTGCGCCAGCGCGTTCATGCCAGTCAGCGCAACATCCGGATTCTGGTCCATATACTGTCGCGCGTTGAATTCGGGTCCCGGGCTGCGTCCTTCCGCCGCGCCATGCGCGAAGAAATGTGCGAACGGGTCGTTGCCTCCCACATCCGGATAGGTTTCCAGATACCACGCCGGCGCGAAGTACGGATTGGGCAGGCGCCCTTCGGGAATGCCGTCGTAGAGGAAATGCACCAACGGATTGGCGCCGCTGTCGCGCACGTCCGGGTACTGGTTGAGGTACCAGTCCTGGTCGAACAACGGGTGTGGCGTTCCCGAGTTGTGGTAATCCACCAGGTACTGGCCGAGCACCGGCCGCAGGCCGCTGGACGACGGTGCGGTGCGCCGGCAGTAGCGCGGATCGAACCACGGGCTGGGTGCCAGGCCGAGGCGGTCGCCGATGCAGATGTACTGCATCAGGGCATCAAGCGGGGACGCCCTGAGGCCGAAACGTGCGCAGTACCAGGCCGGGTCGAACAGCGGGCTCGGTGACTTCCCTTCGGCATCGCCAAAGGACAGGAAGTGGCCGGGGCCTTCGGCGGCCGCCCCGGGCGAACGCAGGATGAAACGCGCATACCAGTGCCAGTCACAGCACCCCGCCCGACGGGCAACCAGCAGCTTCAGGCGATCGGGAACCGGTGCGAACCAGTTGATGGACAGCACCTTTGCCGCCACCCGCTTGAGGCCACGCTTGAGTAGGGTCTTGTCGATGGACATGTAGATGCCTTACGGGATCCTGTTTGTTCAGCGGCCAAGGGCACGGCGCCACCACGGGCGCACGAGGAGATTGAGTTTCCGGTCCTGCTCGTCCAGGCGCGGGATCACCGACGCCACCACATTGGCGACCGAGGCTTCACGGGAATGGTCCAGCGCCTGGCGCGTCTCGCTCATCCCTTCGATGACGCGACGCTCCAGCAGTGACAGGCCCTGGGCCAGGCTCGGCAACTGCGACTCCACTATCGCGTAATGCTCCTCGGTGGCGTCGCTGTTCTTTTCCAGCAGCGCGCGCAGGCGTGCTTCCTCGGCGTTGAGCCGCCCGATCTCGCCATGGGCGGCGGTCAGGCCCTGGTTCACCCGTTCGATCTCTTCCACGTTCTTGATGTTGCGACCCAAGGCATCGAAGAACTGGTTGATGGTAGCGAACTGGCCATCACGAGCAGCCTGGGCGAGTTGCAGCAGTGCCTGCGGCTGCTCCTCGCCCACCAGCAGCACGCCCAGCCCATGGGTGTGGGTGAATTCAAACGACGGGAACTGCGAGGAGATCTCGCTCCAGTACTGCCACACGCCAAATCCGCGCTCGCGCACGCAGCTGTCGTGGAACAACACCACTGCGCGCGGCGACAGCTTGCTGCGCCACGTCTCGAAGTCTTCGCGGACGGCTTCGTAGGTATGCAGACCGTCCACATGCAGGACGTCGACCGATCCATCCGCGAAGTACTCCAGCGCTTGGTCGAAGCGCATCCGCATCATCTCGGAAATGCCCGCGTAGTGGCGCTGCTGGTAATCGCGGAGCTCGGCATAGATTTCATTGCCGTAGAAACCGGCATGCTCGTCGCCTTCCCAGGTATCCACCGCGAACACCCGCGTACTGACCTGCTGGGTTTCCACCGCTTGACAGAAGGCAAGGAACGAGGCGCCGTTGTGCGTACCCAGCTCCACGATGCTCTTTGGCCGCACCACTTCCACCAGCCAGCTGGCGAAGGGAATGTGCCCGAGCCACGCGCTGTGCGGGAGCTTGCGGGGCATCATCAGCATGTTCGACGACAACGGGAAATCGATCATCTCAGTCTCTATCACGTGAACGACGCCGCAGCGTCCGGGTCGGCCAGCGCGGCCGTAATGAATGCGTCGATGCTGGGGCTGCACAGCAGCGATTCGAACTGCTTGATCCGCTCCACCGGCCAGTTCCACCAAGCTATCTGCAGCAACTGCTCGATCTGCGCCTCACTGAAGCGCATGCGCACAACACGGCCGGGGTTGCCCGCGACGATGGCGTAGGGCGGGATGTCCCTGCTGACCACAGCACCGGCCCCGATGCAGGCGCCGTGGCCCACCGTCACTCCGGAGAGAACCAGTGCGCCATGGCCAATCCACACATCGTTGCCGATTCGGGTCACGCCCTTGCTGTGCGGATGCCCGTCTTGGCCCGCGCCCGGCGAATTGAACGCGATGCGCAACGGATGGGTGGTGACCCAGTCCATGCGGTGCTCGCCGCCACCGAAGATCAGCACGTCTTCTGCGAAGGAACAGAACGCACCCACTTCGATGCGCTCGCCTGCGCTCCACAGCTTGAACGTAGCACCGCCGTAGGTGAAGCGGCCGATGCTGACGCGCGTGTCGTCGGTGGTCAGCGGCGGAATAAAGCCATGGTTCATTCCGCCCTCCCTACCCGCTTCATGGTGACCTCATCGAAGGGAATGCCCACCAGGCCATAACGCAGCTTGGGCGAAGCGACCCTGATCAGCACAGCGTCATGCAGCCACGCGTGCTGGGTATTGGCAAACGGATCACCGTCGGCAATGGAAACGGTCATCGAGTAATCGCCATTGGGCAGCATCGGCAACGTGAAGCGGAAACTGGCCTCAAGCGTCGTACCGGCCTCGACCTGCATCGGCGGCTGGATGTAGGTGAAGGTGTGCTCACCGAACAGCGATTGACCCAGCCGGTCCTTCACGAAGAAACCGATCAACGGACTGGACAGCGCCTGGTGTGCAGTGGCGCGCACACGCAGAAGCACATCCTCGCCACCAGCGAACGAGGTGAGGGTTTCGCCCTGCGGATCGCTGAGCAGCACCGAATCGATGCTGGCGACACCGGAATGCCAGCCAGCCGAATTGGCCACGTTATCGAACATTTCCAGGCGCGTGTCTTGCTCCACCTGGGCCTTGGGCCGCGGCTTGGCCGACGCCGCATCACGCGATGCCTGGCGCGAGGTCAGCTTCACCGTGTCGCCGTACACCTCCTGCGAACAGTACTCGATGTAGGCGTTGCAGGTGTCCTCGGCAGTACCGTGCATGACCATGTCGCCACGGTTGAGCCACACCGCGCTCTGGCAGAAATTGAGCACCGAGGAGGTGTCATGGCTGACGAACAGCAGCGTGCCAGTTTCGCGGAACTTGCGCAGGAAGCGCATGCACTTCTGCACGAAGATGGCATCGCCCACGGCCAGCGCTTCGTCGATGACCAGGATGTCCGCATCGACGTGCGCGATGACCGCGAACGCCAGTCGCACGTACATGCCGCTGGAGTAGGTCTTCACCGGCCGGTCGACGAAATTGCCGATGTCAGCGAAGGCGATAATGTCGTCGAACCGGGCGTCGATCTGCTCGCGCGTCAGGCCGAGGATCGAGGCGCTCAGGTAGACGTTCTCGCGCCCGCTGAACTCCGGGTTGAACCCCGCGCCGAGCTCCAGCAGGGCCGCCACGCGCCCCTTGACCTCGACCGTTCCAGAGGTGGCCTGCAGGGTGCCGCAGATGATCTGCAGCAGCGTGGACTTGCCCGACCCGTTGCGGCCGATGATGCCGACCGTGTCGCCGCGTCTCACTTCGAAATCGACGCCCTTCAGCGCCCAGAATTCATCGTAGTAGCGGCGCGGCGCAAGGCCCGCGGCTCGACGCAGGCGCGGCAGCACGGCCTGCTTCAGCCGCTGGTGCGGCTGGCCATAGATCTGGAAACACTTGGTGACGCCGCTGACCCGGATGGCGACATCGCTGGAGGGATCAGAGGACATCCGCAAACCCCCGGCGCATTTTCTGGAACGTCGCAAAACCGAACCACGCGACAAGCGCAGCGCCTACTGCGTACTTGCCCAGCCCGATGAAGTCCGGGACATGACCCCACAGCAGGACCTCACGTGCCTGTTCGATGATGAACGTGAGCGGGTTGAGATAGATGTACGGCTGCAGCGTCTCCGGCAGGGCCTGCACCGGATAAAGCACCGGTGCCATGAACAGCATCACCGTGGTGACGATGCCGGTGACCTGGCCGATGTCACGCAGGTAGACACCCAGTGCCGCCAGCAGCCAGGACACACCCATGGTGCCGACCACCAGCGGGAGGATCACCACCGGCAGCCACAGTGCGGTCAGCGGGATCAAGCCGCGCAGGAGCAGCTGGGCGATCAGCAGGACCACCACCGAAACCATCGAATGGAACAGGGTGGCACCCATCGCGACCCACGGCAGGGTCTCCAGCGGGAACACGACGCGCTTCACGTAGCTGGCACTGTTGAGTATCAGCCCCGGGGCACGGTTGATGCACTCGGCGAACACGCCGTGGACGATGATGCCGACGAACAGGATTACGGCGAAATCACCATGGTTGCTGGTTTCCACGCCCCAGCGCGCCTTGAACACCACCGAGAAAACGAAGGTGTAGACCGCCAGCATCAACAATGGATTGAAGAAGGACCACGCCAGCCCGAAGACCGAACCTCGATACCGGCTGATGACCTCACGCTGGGTCAACTGCCAGATCAGCATGCGATTGGAGACCAAGCTGCGGACGAGCGCACCCGGCGAACTGCCGAACTCGGCTTGGATGCCACTCATTCCGCGGCGCCCGCCAGCGCCCTTTCCAGATCCACCTGCAGATCCCCCAGATCCTCAACACCCACGCTCAGCCTTACCAGCGCATCACTGATGCCCAGCTGCTCCCGCCGCGCAACCGGGATCGAGGCATGCGTCATCACCGCCGGGTGGTTGACCAGGCTTTCCACGCCGCCCAGCGACTCGGCCAGAGTGAACAGTTCGGTCTTCTCGCAGAAGCGCTTGGCCGCCTCGAAACCGCCCTTGAGCACGATCGAAACGATGCCGCCGTAACCGGCCATCTGCTTGCCGGCCAGCTCATGCTGCGGGTGCGACGGCAGGCCCGGGTAGATCACCTTTTCCACGGCCGGGTGCTTCTCCAGCCACTGCGCCAGGGCCAGCGCATTGGCGCAGTGTGCCTTCATGCGCAGCGGCAGGGTCTTCAGGCCACGCAGGGCCAGGAAGCTGTCGAACGGGCCCTGCACGCCACCCACCGAGTTCTGCAGGAAGGCCATCTGCTCGGCCAGTTCAGCGTTGTCGCCGACCACGACCATGCCGCCGACCATGTCCGAATGGCCGTTGAGATACTTGGTGGCCGAATGCAGGACCAGGTCCGCACCCAGTTCCAGCGGACGCTGCAGCATCGGCGAGGCGAAGGTGTTGTCGACGACGACGATCAGGCCACGGCGCTTGGCGATGGCAGCGACCGCAGCGATGTCGACGATCTTCAGCATCGGGTTGGTCGGGGTCTCGATCCACACCATCTTCGTCTTCGACGTGATGGATGCCTCGAACGCGGCCAGATCGGTCAGGTCGACGAAGCTGAAGTCCAGCCCGGCGGTGCGGCGACGCACGCGCTCGAACAGACGGAAGCTGCCGCCGTAGATATCGTCCATTGCCACCACATGGCTGCCGGCGTCCAGCAGCTCGATCACGGTCGAGCTGGCCGCCATGCCCGAAGCGAAGGCAAAGCCGCGGGTGCCGCCTTCCAGCGACGCCACGCAACGCTCATAGGCGAAGCGGGTCGGGTTGTGGGTACGCGAGTACTCGAAGCCCTGATGCTCGCCCGGGCTGGACTGGGCGTAGGTCGAGGTGGCGTAGATCGGCGGCATCACCGCGCCGGTGCTGGGGTCGGGCGACTGGCCACCGTGGATGGCCAAGGTAGCCAGGGCCAGGGCGCGATCCTGGGAAGTTGCGTTGGACATGTTCTTTCCTGAGGGGCGCCGACGCACGGCGCCATCGAAGGTGCGGAAGTCTACCAGCGCGGCCTTAACGACCTTTGACGCGGATAAACCAGGATTCAGCAGTGAACGTCGGCGATCAGCGGCTTACTGCACGCGACGGCGCAGATAGTTCAGCAGATCGATACGGGTGATCAGGCCCAGGAAAGTGTCGCCGTCCATCACGATCGCCACCTGGCCGCGGTCGAACACCGGCAGCAGCGCCTCGATCGGCGACTTCACGTCCAGCCGGTCCAGCTTGCTGACCATCGCGGTGGCGACGGTGTCGCGGAAGCGTGCCTCATCGCCATACACGTGCAGCAGCACGTCGCTTTCGTCGACGATGCCGACCAGCTGCTCGCCGTCCATCACCGGCAGCTGCGATACGTCGTACAGCTTCATGCGCTGGTAGGCAGTGGTCAGCAGGTCGTTCGGACCGATCACCACGGTGTCGCGCTGGCCGTACGGGCGCAGGATCAGGTCGCGCAGGTCGCCGTGCTGCGGGCGCTGCAGGAAACCGTTGTCCAGCATCCAGTAGTCGTTGTACATCTTCGACAGGTACTTGTTGCCGGTATCCGGCACCAGCACCAGCACCTTCTTCGGCGTGGTCTGCTCCTTGCAGTACCTCAGGCCGGCGGCCAGCAGGGTGCCGGTGGACGAACCACCCAGGATGCCTTCCTTGCCCAGCAGTTCGCGTGCGGTGTGGAAGCTCTCGGCATCGCTGATGGCATAAGCCTTCTTGACGCGGCTGAAATCGGAGATCGAAGGCAGGAAGTCCTCGCCGATGCCTTCCACCAGCCAGCTGCCCGATTTGTCGTTCAGATTGCCGTCGTTGATGTACTCGGCCAGGATCGAACCAACCGGATCGGCCAGCACCAGTTCGGTCTTCGGCGACAGCTTGGCGAAGGCACGCGACAGGCCGGTCATGGTGCCGGAACTGCCACAGCCGAACACGATGGCGTCGAGGTCACCGCCCATCTGTTCGAGGATTTCCGGGCCAGTACCGAATTCATGCGCGGCCGGGTTGTCCGGGTTGCCGAACTGGTTGATGAAGTAGGCGCCCGGGGTCTGCTCGGCGATGGTCTTGGCCAGGTCCTGGTAGTACTCCGGATGGCCCTTGGCCACGTCAGAGCGGGTCAGGCGCACTTCGGCGCCCATCGCCTTCAGATTGAAGATCTTTTCCCGGCTCATCTTGTCGGGAACGACCAGAATGAGCTTATAGCCCTTCTGCTGGGCCACCAGCGCCAAGCCCAGGCCGGTGTTGCCAGCCGTGCCCTCGACCAGGGTGGCACCGGGCTTCAGGTCGCCGCGCTTTTCCGCCGCCTCGATCATCGACAGGCCGATGCGATCCTTGATCGATCCGCCCGGGTTGGCGCTCTCCAGCTTCAGGTAGAGCTCGCAGACGCCGGTGTCCAGGCGCTGGGCCTTGACGATCGGGGTCTGGCCGATGAGTTCGAGGACGGAAGAATGGATGGGCATTCGGAGGACTTTCGGTTCGCGCCGCACAGGGCCGGACCGATGATTATCCGACGGATGGCGATGAAAGTCAGGTCGGCAGGGCCGCAGCCCGTCCACCGTAAAAAGAGATGCGGACGGCCCCGGATCGACGAGGAGACCGGTACCGCCCGCATCGGTGAGCTGTGCCTGCAGGCCAAGGCACCACGGCCTGTGGTGCCTTGGCGCGGCCGCCTCATCGGCGGTGCCGCGATGCCGGGGCAGGAGCGCCCGACGGGGCCATCGATGGCCGAGTCACGCCGTTCCGGGCGTGACGGGGTGCGTCAAAGCGTGGGGGACGTCATTGGGAGCGGTGTTTCGTACATTCGCAGAAGTCGTTGCTTGGCCAGCAGCTTCTCGCGCTTCATGCGACCCAGGGTGACATCATCGATCGGGAGTACACCCAACTCCGCGTCCATGCACTTCTTGTTCAACTTACGGTGCTGGTCATGGAGTGCCCTGAACTCCGGATCACGCGCGCGACGGGCGTCGATCTCGCTCTGGGGCTGATCTTCAAACATGATGGACCTCCTTCGACAGATACACGAACGCCCCGGCCGCAAGGCACGGGGCGTTGTTCATGGAGGAGCGCCGGTCGATGGCCACCTGGACGCCTGCAACGACCTGCGGCACTGGCCTGCGCACGTCGATCTGCTGCGGTTCGCGCCCTGTTTGCATCGGCCCGGCCCTCCCATCGTCCGGTCCGCGGCATTGCGTCCCGGACGATTGACCCTACGCCTGCTCAAGGCGGGGTACAAGACCCCTGCGGCAAAAAGACCGAACCCCGCCGGGGCGGGGTTCAGGCTGAATGCTCATCGCAACGAAAAACAAACAATATCAAGCAATTACGGGGCGATGATGACCTCGGCCGAGCGTGCCCGGGTGGACGCCGCCTTCTTGCCGCTGAGCTGGATCCGGTTGCTCGCGACACCTGCCGCGACCAGGGCATCGCGCAGGGCCTCGGCACGCTTCTGACCGACCCCGTTGGCGCTGTCATAGGCCTCGATGCGCAGGCGGCCCTTCTTGCCGATGTTCAGGTACTCGGCCAGTGCCTTGGCCTGGTTGCGGGCCCCACCGGACAGGCTGGAGGCGCCAGCGGCGAATGCGTCACCATTGAAGGTGAAGACTTCGCCACGGCCATCGAACTTCGAGCCCGGCAGCTTCTGCCCGGATACCAGCTCGGCTTCCTCGCGGGCCAGCTTGGCGGCGTTCTGCTGCGCGGCGCTGAGGCGCTGCTGCTGCTTGCCGGCCACGCTGGTCAGGGCATTCTCGGCGTCCTGGCGGGCCAGGGTCTCGGCCTCGGCGGCCTGGCGCAGGCGCTCAGCCTCCTCGGCCTGCATCTGCGCCTGCATGCGCAGCTGCTCGGCCTCCTGGCGGGCACGGGCTGCATCGCGGCGGCTGGCCTCGATCAGCAGATCACTGCGGGTGCGCTCGAGGCGATCGACCTCACGCGCGGCCAGTGCGGCACGCACGGCAGTCTCGGCAATCTCCACCCGGCGCTCGGCCAGGTAGGTGGCCAGCTCCTGGTCGCGGCGCTTGGCCTTGTCCAGGGTGGCGATGGCCTGCTGGGCCTGCATGCGCTCGAAGGCGCCCAGCTCAGCCGTGTCGGGATTGGCCTGGATGGCCATCAGACGCTGGCTCAGCTGCGCCACCATCGGGTTGTCGGCGGCCGGGGCCAGGGTCGGCAGCGCCAGCAGCGCAGCCAGGGTTGTGGCAGTCATCGGCTTCACCGGCGGTCCTCCCCGGTCGACAGCTGGCGTTGCAGCTGGTTGACCTCGTTGCGGCGCAGCTGCAGCTGCGCGGTGACGGTGGCTTCCTCGCTGCGGGCGCGGGCCAGGTCGGCATCGGCAGCGGCGCGCAGGGCGATCGCCGGGGCGTTCTTGCGCTCGCGGCGGTCGCCGGCAGCACGCTGGGCCTGTTCCAGCCCCTGCCGGGCCAGCCCGATCAGGTCCGGGGCGTACTGGTCGGCGTCGGCCTGGGTGGCCTTGTCGACCGCCTGCCGGGCCTGGGCCAGTTCCAGTGCGCCGTCCTGCGCCCAGGCGGGGGCAGACAGTGCGAATGCAAACGCCATCACATACAGGCCATGGCGCATTCGTGCGAAGCTAAGTCGTTTCATTGGGGAGGCCGTACCGGTTGTCGGTTCACGGCCATTGTCGTCAAGCCGACACCGTGCTGGCAACGGGCGTCGGCCGTTTCGTTGGGGAAAATTCGCAATGGATATCGGCTACTTCCTGAAGCTGATGACCGAAAAGAACGCTTCGGACATGTTCCTGACCACCGGAGCACCGGTCTACATCAAGATCGAGGGGAAGCTTTATCCGCTGGGCAACACCGGCCTGCCGCCGGGCATGGTCAAGAAGATCGCCTACTCGCTGATGGACGAAGGCCAGGTGCCGCAGTTCGAGCGCGAGCTGGAGCTCAACATGGCCATCGCCCTGCCCGATGCCGGGCGCTTCCGCGTCAACGTGTTCAAGCAGCGCGGCGAAGTCGGCATGGTCATCCGCGCCATCCGCAGCCGCATCCCGAGCATCGAGGAGCTGAACCTGCCGCAGGTGCTGAAGGACGTCATCATGACCCCACGCGGGCTGGTGCTGGTGGTGGGGTCCACCGGTTCCGGCAAGTCCACCTCGCTGGCGTCGATGATCGACCACCGCAACAGCACCACCACCGGTCACATCCTCACCATCGAGGACCCGATCGAGTACCTGCACAAGCACAAGATGTCGATCGTCAACCAGCGCGAGGTCGGGCTGGACACCCATGCCTTCCACAACGCGCTGAAGAACGCGATGCGTGAAGCGCCGGACGTGATCCTGATCGGCGAGATCCTGGATGCGGAAACGATGGAGGCGGCGATCGCCTTCGCCGAAACCGGCCACCTGTGCCTGGCCACCCTGCACTCCAACAACGCCGACCAGACCATCGAGCGCATCCTCAACTTCTTCCCGGAAAGCGCGCACAAGAACGTGCTGATGAATCTGGCGCTGAACCTGCGTGCAGTGATCAGCCAACGCCTGGTGAAGAACAAGGAGGGCCGTCGCCTGCCGGCCACCGAGGTGCTGATCAACACGCCGATGATCCGTGACCTGCTGCGTCGCGGCCAGGTGCACGAGATCAAGGCGGCGATGGAAGGCTCGCTGGAGGAAGGCATGGAGAGTTTCGACCAGTGCCTGTTCCGTCTGGCCAAGGCCGGCATCATCGAGCAGGAGGAAGCGCTGCGCGCGGCTGACTCGCGCGATGGCCTGGCCCTGAAGTTCCGCCTGTCCGAAGGCAGCAGTGGCGAGCACGACCCGTACGCGGATTTCTCGGCCGGGCAGCCAAGCATCACTCACGGGTTCTGACCGCACGAAAAAGGGGACGGAGGGGATTAAGTCGTAAGTGCATTTACGACTTAATCCCCTCCGTCCCCTTTTCCTGAAGAATTCAGGGGCGGTCTCATCCAATGAGACCCCTCATCCGTAGGTTTCCTCAATGGAAACCATCCGCAAGCTGGCCATTCTGGCCGATGCCGCCAAGTACGATGCCTCCTGCGCCTCCAGCGGCTCGGGAAAGCGCGATTCGCGCGTCAGTGGCGGTATCGGCAGCACCGAGGGCATGGGCATCTGTCACAGCTACACGCCCGATGGCCGCTGCGTTTCATTGCTGAAGATCCTGCTGACCAACTTCTGCATCTACGAGTGCGCCTATTGCGTGAACCGCGTCTCCAGCAACGTGCCCCGCGCACGTTTCAGCGTGGACGAGGTGGTCACACTCACCCTGGACTTCTACAAGCGCAACTACATCGAGGGCCTGTTCCTGTCCAGCGGCATCATCCGCAATGCGGACTACACCATGGAACAGATGGTGGAAGTGGCCCGGCAGCTGCGCGAAGAACACCGCTACGCCGGCTACATCCACCTCAAGACCATTCCCGAGGCCTCGCCGGAGCTGCTGGCCAGTGCCGGGCGCTATGCCGACCGCCTGTCCATCAACGTGGAACTGCCGACCGAAGCCGGCCTGAGCGCCTTGGCGCCGGAGAAGACGGTGCATTCGATACGCGGCGCGATGGGCGAACTACGCTGGCGCATCGAGGAAGCCAAGGAGGCGCGCAAAGCCCCCGCAGCGATGGCACCGAGGGCCAGCCGCAGTCCACGCCCTCCCCGTTTCGCACCCGCCGGGCAGAGCACGCAGATGATCGTCGGCGCGGACGGGGCCAACGACCAACAGATCCTGGCCAGCGCCGATGCGCTGTACGGCAACTACCGCATGCGCCGGGTGTACTACTCCGCGTTCAGCCCGATTCCGGACGCCAGCCGGCAGCTGCCACTGCAACCGCCTCCGCTGCAGCGCGAACATCGCCTCTACCAGGCCGACTGGTTGCTGCGCTTCTACGGGTACGGCGTGGATGAGATTACCGATACCACCCAGGACGGCATGCTCGACCTGGATATCGACCCGAAAATGGCTTGGGCGATCCGTCACCCCGAGCGCTTTCCTGTGGATCTCAACCGTGCGCCGAAGGAAATGCTGCTTCGCGTACCCGGGCTGGGCGTGCGCAACGTGAAACGGGTGCTGATGGCACGCCGCCACGGTCGCCTGCGGGTTGCCGATGTAGCACGCCTGAAGGCACCGATGAGCAAACTGCTTCCGTTTGTGCAGCTGGCTGACCACCATCCACGCAAATCGCTGGACGATCCGGCGGCGCTGCGCGCGCAGTTGGCCCCACCGCCTCGTCAGGGATCGCTGTTTGATGCACCGCCCGCCGCCTGACGCGCAGCGCTGGTCGCTGCGGGTGGACCCGCAGTGGTCGCTGCAGGCCTGGCGCGATGCTGCGCGCGAAGCGTTGCTGCGAGGCGTGGCCCCTCCTCAGCTGGACTGGCTGGAAGGGAGCGAAACGTCCTTGCTGGATGCGCCGGCCGTGCAGCGGGCGCCGATGCTGGCCGATGCCAGTGCACCCAACGTGCCCCGCGATTTCCTGGAACTGGCGGCCACCTGCCTGTGCCATCACGACCCCCAGCGACTGGCCTTGCTGTATCGCCTGCTGTGGCGCATCGTCCATGGCGAGCGTTCGGTGCTGAGCAACCCCGCCGACGCCGATGTCCTGCGCGCAACGGCGCTCGCCCAGGCCGTCCGCCGTGACACGCACAAGATGAAGGCATTCGTGCGCTTCCGCGAGGTGCCTGGCCAGCCTGATGCGTTCATCGCCTGGTTTGAGCCACAGCACCACATTGTCGACCGGGTCGCGCCCTTCTTCGCGCGCCGCTTCACCGGCATGCGCTGGGCGATCCTCACGCCTTCGCGCAGCGTCGCATGGGATGGGCAGGCGCTTGCCTTCGGCCCCGGCGCACGGCGCGAGGATGCCCCGGCCGAGGATGCGCGCGAATCACTGTGGCAGACCTACTACGCCAACATCTTCAATCCGGCGCGACTCAATACACGCATGATGATGCAGGAGATGCCGGCAAAGTACTGGCGCCACCTGCCGGAGGCCCAACTGCTGCCACGCCTGGTGCGCGATGCGGCCGACCGCGTGCAGGAAATGCATGACCGTCCCGCGCAGGCACCGCAGCGCAGGATCCCCCTGCGTGCAGGTATTGCGATGCCAGCAGCGGATGCCAGCAGTCTGGAGAATCTACGCGGACAGGCCAGCACCTGCCGCCAGTGCCCGCTGTGGGAGCAGTCCACGCAGACCGTGTTCGGGCAGGGGCCTGCAGACGCCCGCATGATGCTGATCGGGGAACAACCTGGCGACACCGAGGATCTGCGCGGACAGCCGTTCATGGGTCCTGCCGGTCAGCTGCTGGACCGTGCGCTGACCGAATTGGGAATCGATCGCGCGGGGCTGTACCTCACCAACGCCGTGAAGCACTTCCATCATGAACGGCGTGGCAAGGTGCGACTGCACAAGCGACCGGAAAGCCGGCACATCCAGGCCTGCCGCCCCTGGCTGATGGGTGAGATCGCGCGCGTGCGGCCCCAGGTGATCGTGTGCCTCGGCGCGACAGCGGCAGCCTCGGTGTTTGGTCGTGGGTTCGACCTCTCACGCGACCGCGGACGCTGGCACACCCTCGAGGACGGCACCCGCGGCTATGCCACGGTACACCCGGCATGGGTATTGCGGCAGACCGACGATGCGCGCCGCGAGGATGCCTATCGACTGTTCCGCGATGATCTGGCCCGATTGCAACAAAAAGGGGACGTAGGGGATTAAGTCGTAACTGCACAAACGACTTAATCCCCTCCGTCCCCTCTCCTTTCAGGCGGCGTCGGGCTGGTTTTCCGGGCGTGCGCGGTCGAAGGCGTCCAGTGCCTGGCAGGCAGCTTCGATACGGCGCAGGGTCGGGTACGGCGCCAGGTCCAGACCGAAGCGATGCGCGTTGTACAGCTGCGGCAGCAGACAGATATCAGCCAGGCCGGGACGGTCACCGTGGCAGAAGGTGCCCGTCGCGCTGCTGTTGGCCAACATTGCCTCCATGGCAGCGAAACCCTCGGCGATCCAGTGCAGGGTCCACTGCGTACGGGCATCGGCCGGCACCTGCAGGGTGCGCTCCAGGTACTGCATCACCCGCAGGTTGTTGATCGGGTGGATGTCGCAGGCCACCAGCTGGGCCAGCGCACGCACCCGCGCACGGCCGGCAGCATCAGCTGGCAGCAGCGGCACCTGCGGGAAGCGCTCATCCAGATACTCCAGGATCGCCAGCGACTGGGTCAGTGCATGCCCGTCATGCAGCAGGGTTGGCACCAGCTGCTGCGGATTGAGCGCGCGATAGGCATCCAGATGCTGCTCGCCACCGTCGCGCACCAGGTGCACCGGCCGGGCTTCCCAGGCCAGGCCCTTCAGCTCCAGGCCGATGCGCACGCGGTAGGCGGCGCTGGATCGCCAGTAGGTGTACAGCACGATGCCGTCGTCGACCGGGATCTCCATCGCCGCTTCCATGCTCAGGGCCTGGTCGCCTGTTCGATGCGCTGCTCGATCGCACCGAAGATGCTGTTGCCGGCGGCATCGAGCATCTCGATGCGGACCACGTCGCCGAAGGACATGAACGGCGTGCTCGGCTTGCCGTCGCGCAGGGTCTCCACCACGCGCTGCTCGGCGAAGCACGAGGCGCCCTTGCTGGTGTCCTCGTTGGCGATGGTGCCCGAGCCAACGATGGTGCCGGCGCTGAGCGGACGGGTCTTGGCCGCATGTGCGACCAGCTGGGCGAAGTTGAACTGCATGTCCACGCCGGCTTCCGGCGCGCCGAACCACTGGCCGTTGATGTGGGTCAGCAGCGGCAGGTGCACCTTGCTGTCCTGCCACGCGGCGCCCAGCTCGTCGGGGGTGACGAACACCGGCGACAGCGCCGAGCGCGGCTTGGACTGCAGGAAACCGAAGCCCTTGGCCAGCTCGCCCGGAATCAGGTTGCGCAGCGAGACATCGTTGACCAGGCCGACCAGCTGGATATGGCCTGCGGCCTGTTCCGGGGTGGCGGCCATCGGCACGTCGTCGGTGATCACCACGATCTCGGCTTCCAGGTCGATGCCATAGTCCTCGCTGACCACCTTGACCGCGTCGCGCGGACCGTAGAAACCGGCGCTGGTCGCCTGGTACATCAGCGGGTCGGTGTAGAAGCTCTCCGGCACCTCGGCGCCACGGGCGCGGCGCACGCGCTCGACATGCGGCAGGTAGGCGCTGCCATCGACGAACTCATAGGCACGCGGCATCGGCGCGGCCAGCGCCTGCGGGTCCAGGTCGAACACGCCATCGGCGTCGCCCGCGTTGAGCGATTCGTACAGGGCGTTCAGGCGCGGCGCGATGTGGCTCCAGTCCTCCAGGGCCTGCTGCAGGGTGGCGGCAATGCCGGTGGCGCGCACGCCGTGGCGCAGGTCACGCGAGACGACGATCAGGGTGCCGTCGCGGCCGCCTTCCTTCAAAGAACCAAGCTTCATGGGTGGGTGTCCGGAGTCGTGGGCAAACAAGTTTCAAGTGTAATCAAATCTGCGTCGACGCCAAGCTGCAGCGCGGCATCGACCCACCCTACCGTAGTGGGGGGGTCGGCAGGGTTGCACCCTGCACCTGCTTCCAGCCAGGGCAACGTCAACAGCAACAGCCGGCTCTGGGTTGTCTGTGAGCTGGGCGGGACGGTGTGGGTGGGCAGGACACGCCGTAAACCCGTCCCTGGGGGCTCGATGGCGCCATCCATGG
>NZ_JAWIRR010000034.1:47925-48348 GCF_036320065.1 Stenotrophomonas sp. SMYL8 | reverse complement strand
GCCCCCCGCCCCCCCCCCCCCCCCCGGCGCGCCCCCCCCCCCCCCCCCCCGCCCCCCCCCCCCCCCCCCCCCCCCCCCCCCCCCCCCGGGCCTCGACAGGTTCATGAGGTGATGCGGATGGCAAAGGCAAAAGCAGTTTCTGATGTCGGATGGAGAAAGAAGGGGTCAGATCCGTTTTCCTGCGGAAAACGGATCTGACCCCGATGGCCGTCTCCGCGAACAGCAGCCGAGCGTGGGCTCGGCTCTACAAAGAGCGCGCAGCCAAGCTGCTTTTGCTTTTGCTCTTCTTTTTTCTTCCGTGGGTGGACGCACCCGGAAATTGTCAGAGGCCGGGCGGGTGGGCTGGGCAGGGGTATCCGCGCCATGGATGGCGCGGCTAAGCCTCCAGGGACGGATTCACGGCGTCCCCTGCCCAGCCCACCC